>VTPF01000122.1 GCA_008638025.1 Pelagibacteraceae bacterium
TAACTATAAAGAGGCAGCAACAGCTCTTAAAGAATTAGGACTATTAAAATAATTCTTTAAATATGGCTTTAAAAAAAAAAATTAAGTCAAAATCCATGCCCGATTATTCGGGCATGGGTTTATTTCACAAAAAAGATCTTAATATTGCAATATTATTAATTGCAGTTGGATGTTTTTTATTTTATGAGGCAACCAAATTCCCGCCTCCAGGTATGATTTTAGGAGATACTATCAATGCCGATGTATTTCCAAAAATTTTAGTCGTAATTCTAATTTTTTTAGCTGCAGTGATCCCATTTGAGTTTAGGTTTGCTGGTCCAAAAATTCAAAAAATTGATAAAGATAGAGAAGAAAGAATTGAACCTATAACTTGGAAAACATTAGCTTTTTTAATTACTATAGTTTTATGTTCAACTTTTTTAGGAACTATCTTAACAATGATTGCAACTTGTTTGGCTTTTCCAATTGTATGGGGCGAGAGAAGATATATTGCAGTTGCAATATATGCGATGCTTTTTCCTTTAGGAGTTTATTTATTATTTAACAAATTATTAAGCCTTTATTTTGAACCAGGTTTATTAAAATTATTTCAATAGGATAGGATTATATGGACGCAATTATTCAGGGCTTTACAATGTTATTTCACGTACAGAACATTTTTTTAATAATCGGTGGCGTGGTGATAGGAGTAATCGTTGGAGCATTACCTGGATTGAGCTCTCCCATGGCTATTGCTTTACTACTACCTTTTACTATTGGTCTTGATCCTGTAGCTGCTATTTCAATGATGGCTGCATTATATTGCGCTGGAACCTTTGGTGGGTCTATAACTGCAATTTTAATTAATGCACCAGGAGCTCCACCAGCTGTGGCAACAGCTTTTGATGGTTACCCCATGGCTAAAAAGGGGCAGCCCGGTAAAGCTTTAGGTCTTGCAACTATCGCAAGTGTTATTGGTGGAATTTTTAGTTTAATTATTTTTATTTTTGCAACTCCACTACTTGCTAGTATTGCTTTGAAATTTGGTCCAGTAGAATATTTTGGACTTGCAGTCTTTGCGCTATCTATGTTGGCATCAATGAGCGGAAAATCTTCAATTAGAAATTTAATTGCAGGAACCATAGGTGTTTTACTTGCAACAATCGGAGTTCATTTAGCAACTGGTGTAGAAAGATTTGATTTTGGTATTGAAGAATTATCTGAAGGAATTCATTTTGTTCCAGTTTTAATTGGTTTATTTGCAATGTCGGAACTACTTACTCAATCGCAAACTTTAAATGCAGCAGTTGAAAGAATGTCCGCAAAAACATTAAAATTACCAACCTGGAAAGAATTGAAAGTTTTAAAATGGAATATTTTTAGATCTTCATCTCTTGGAACATTTATTGGAATATTACCCGCAGAAGGTTCAACCGTTGCAGCAATGATGGGATATAATGAAGCTAAGAGATGGTCAAAAACACCAGAAAAATTTGGAACGGGTTGTGCCGAAGGAATTGTTGCACCTGAGTCTGCGAATAATGCAGCTGCAGGTGGAGCTATGGTTCCCACATTGGCCTTGGGTATCCCTGGCAGTGGAACTACAGCTTTAATTTTAGCAGCTTTAGTTATGCATGGTTTTAAACCAGGTCCTTATTTGATTACTGAAACTCCACATCTAGTTTATGCAATTTTTGGAGCAATGTTGATTGCAAACTTTGGGTTTTTAGGAATTGGTTTAGTTGGAGCAAAAGTATTTTCTTATGTAACTTTTATTCCAAAAAGATTTTTATGGCCTTCGGTTTTTGTTTTCTCTTTAATAGGATCTTACTCTTTTAGCTCATCATTTTTTGATGTTTGGGTGATGTTACTATCTGGAATCATTGGTTTCTTTATGATGAGAAATGGTTTCTCACCAGCTCCATTAGTAATGGGGTTAATTCTTGGACCTATGGTCGAAGAAACATTCACACAAGCTATGGTTATTCATGACTCTAGTTTTTTTCAATTTTTTGATAGTGGTGTATTTATCATATTCATGGTTTTAACTTTAATTAGTTTATCAAGTCCTTTCTGGTCTGATATAGCTAAGCTTTTTAAAACAAAAAAATAGAAACATAAAAAAATGAATAAAGTTGCTGTTATTACTGGCGGCGCTCGAATGATTGGAAGAGCAACCGCAATTAAATTAGCAAAACAGGGTTTTGATATTTTAATTCACACGGGTGGAAAAAGTATTGAGGAAGCAAAAAAAACTGCTGAATTAGTTCAGCAACTCTCAAAAAAATGTGAAATTGTAACTGGTGATTTATCGGATCTTAAAACCATTGAGCTTATCAAAGATAAAGCAAATTCAATGGGAGATGTTTTGATTTTAATTAATAATGCCGGAATGAGAATTCATGAAGTGTTTGAAAAAATCAAATATGAAGATTGGAAAAAAATAATGACTATTAATGTGGATGCCGCTTTCTTATGTGCTCAAGCTTTAATTGGTTCAATGACAAAAAATTCATGGGGAAGAATAGTTAATATTGGAGGAA
>VTPF01000016.1 GCA_008638025.1 Pelagibacteraceae bacterium
AACCCTGTACTTAAAATATATTGTCTGACTTGGAGCTTATTGTCCCAACAATCTCCCCTCTCTAAGTCAGACAAACTTTGTCACATTTCTTCTAATTATATTTCTGTATAACTCTTAACCAAAATGCTTAATCTATTTCGAATAAAGAAAATTTTTGAATTAAGTGATAATTTTTTTTATTGGTTAAAAATTATTTTTCTTTCAATCATCATTTTTGGATTAATTTTATCTTTGGTAATTTCTCCAAAAGATTATTTACAGGGAGATACGGTTCGTATTATGTATGTGCACGTACCTTCATCCTGGCTTTCGTTAATGATTTTTTCAACTATGGGAGTATGCTCTATTATAAGTTTAATTTTTAAAATTAGAGTTTGTACTATTTATGCTAAAAGTTTAGCACCAATTGGTTTCACTTTTTCACTGATATCAGTATTTACAGGTTCTTTGTGGGGACAACCAACCTGGGGAACTTTTTGGACATGGGATGCAAGACTTACTTCTATGTTGCTTTTGGTATTTTTTTATATTTTTTATATTTTAAGTTGGACATTTATTAAAAATTTTTTTACCGCAGAAAAGTACTCCTCAATCATTGCGATTGTCGGCCTTGCCAATATTCCTATTATTAAGTTTTCAGTAGAATGGTGGAATACTTTGCATCAACCAGCAAGTATTAAATTAACAGAATCGCCAGCAATTCATGCCTCTATGTTGACCCCTTTATTGGTAATGTTTTTTGGCTTTGGTTTATTTGCCTTATTTATCTTTTTAATTCGTTATAAAACTGAAATTTTAAAATTAAAAAAAGATAAGTTAAATAATATACTTAAGTAATTATTAAATATCATGAGCCCTGCCAGTAAAAAAAGATTAAATTATTTTTTAATCGCTATTATTGTTTTTTTAATTGTAGGCAAGTTTGTTTTAAATTCTTTGCAGGGAAATACTGTGTATTTTTTTTCTCCTAGCGATCTATCTAAATTGAGCGAAAAACCAAATGGATTAGTAAGAGTTGGAGGTTTGGTCAAAAATGGCTCTATCCAAGAAAAACAAAAAGACTCTATTTATTCATTTATTATTACAGATTTAAATAATGATGTGTATGTAGAGTACAAAGGTCTTTTGCCTAATTTATTTCAGGAAGGTAAGGGAGCAGTCATAGAGGGAGTGTTAAAAGATAAAAAATTTTTAATAGCAGAAAAAATTTTAGCCAAGCATGATGAAAATTATATGCCACCAGAAATTGCTGAGGCACTAAAAAAAAATGGAAATTGGAAGGCAACATATGGCAAGTGATTTTGGTTTGGTAAGTTTGGTTTTGGCTTTAATGATAACTGCTTTGGTGCCATTGTTATTTTTAAAACACGCTGCGTTTAAAACAGAGTTAAATTATAATAGCTTTTATTTTTTTTTTAAAATTAGTTTTTTTTTAATTTTATCTGCTTTTATTTTTCTAGTTATTTCATTTGTTTTTTCTGACTTTTCTATTCTAGCAGTTTATGAAAACTCACATATAGACAAACCTCTATTTTATAAAATATCTGGAACCTGGGGAAATCACGAAGGTAGCATGTTGTTATTTATTTTAGTTATTTCTTTATATGGTTTTTTATTTATTCTTTTTTCTAAGAATTTAAATGAAAGTTTAAAATCAACCACTGTTTTTTTTCAGAGTATTATTCAATTAATCTTTTTATTTTTTTTAATTTTTACCTCTAACCCTTTTGAAAAAATCATACCTGTGCCTAATCAGGGTTTGGGGCTAAACCCAATATTACAAGATCCCTTATTAGCAGCCCATCCCCCCTTTTTATATTTGGGATATGTTGGATTTTCATTATTATTTAGCTTGCTCTTGGCTGGACTTATAACAAATCAATATAGCGCCAACTGGGCATCAATAGCTAAGCGATGGATATTTTTACCGTGGACCTTTTTAACTTTTGGAATCGCGCTTGGTTCTTTTTGGGCATATTACGAACTAGGATGGGGTGGATATTGGTTTTGGGACCCAGTTGAAAATGCTTCATTGATGCCATGGATTGCTTCTACAGCGCTTATTCACTCCATTTTAGTTATGGAAAAAGCTAAAAAACTTTTTAATTGGACTGCAATTTTGGCAATTCTAACTTTTGTTCTAAGTTTATTTGGAACCTTTTTGGTAAGGTCTGGAATTTTAAATTCTGTTCATGCTTTTGCTAATGACCCTAGAAGAGGATTTTTTATATTAATTATTATTTCAGCTCTAACATTTGCTGCTTTTGTTATTTTTATTTTAAAATCTTCTCGGCAAGGAAAAGATAATGCAAGTTACATTTTTTTGAGTAGAGAATTTTCTATATTAGTTAATAATTATTTATTAATTTTTGCTTTGACGGTAGTAATTATTGGAACCACATATCCCATTCTATTATCTGTTTTTGCTGGAGAAAGTATTTCCATAGGTCCAAAATATTATAACACGATTTTGGCTCCTTTTGTTTTTGTTTTTTTAATTTTAATGGCTATTGGTCCATACCTTAAATGGGGAAAAAATTTTTTTAGTGTTGTTAGGTTTAAATTTATAAATATTTTGCTAGTATCAATTTTTTTGACAGCAATAATAAGTTTTATTTTACAAAAACAGGATATTGTTTTTTGGTTAGGAATAGCATGTTCTGTCTATTTAATTATTTCAATTATTTATGAAACTTACTATTTAAAATTTACTAATTTAAACTATGGGAGATTATTTTCTCATGCTGGATTTGGACTATTAATTTTCTCAATAACATTAAATTATTTTTTTTCAAAAGAATTTACTACAAAAATTCCTCTAGGTGGATCTGCAAACTACCAAGATTTTAAAATTACATTTGTAAATTCCTTCTCTCAAAAACAAAAAAATTATGAAGAATTATTTGGTTATTATGAAGTAGAAAAAGGTAGTACTAAAGTGTCATTAAAACCAAGTATAAGAAAATATAATCAACCGGAGCAATTTACCTCAGAGACTAGTATTAAAAACCAATGGTTAAGTGATTTTTATATAGCCATGGATTATTCCAAGGATCCTTCAAATGGAATAGGGGTTCGTTTTTATTTTAATTATTTTATCGGTCTTATCTGGTTCAGTTTTGTTTTAATAACATTGGGTGGTTTTTTAGGTTTTATTCAAAGGAAAAATGAAAAATCAAATTAAAATTGTAATTCTAGGATTGTTAGTTTCTATATTTATTTTTATTTTTTATTTTGGGCTTGGATCTAATACAAAAAATAATCCTCAAGTTATGGTTTTTAAAAAGTTACCTGCAATAGAGCTTAGGTCATTATATGATAATAATATAAAAATTTCCCTACCAAGACTGAATCAGGAAAAATTCTATATAATTAATATTTGGGCATCTTGGTGTACCCCGTGTCGAGATGAGCATCCTTTATTAATGAAATTGGGTATAGAAAAGAAAATAAAAATTTTTGGTATTAATTATAAAGATAATCAAGCAAGTGCTCGATCTTTTTTAAAAGATTTGGGAAACCCTTTTTATTATGTAGGAATAGATCCTGACGGCACAAACTCTATTGAGCTTGGAGCATACGGAGTTCCAGAAACATATATAATCGATAGTAAAGGTATTATTGTTTTGAAGCATGTTGGACCTCTTAATAACGATGTTTATAAAAAAATTTTAACAAAAATAGAATGAGATTTTTATTTTGCATATTTTTATTTATTTATTTTTTGTCAACTCAACTGGCTTTTTCATCATTGGATCGAGAAATAGAAATTTATAAAAATATTAGATGCTTGGTTTGCCAGGGACAATCTTTGAATGACTCTAATTCTGATTTTGCAAATGATCTAAAAAAAATTATAAAAACTAAATTAGATAACAATGAAACTGATAAGCAAATATATAAATATTTAGTTGAGCGATATGGGGATTGGATTTTGTTCGACCCCCCAATAAAAACAAAAACTATGTTTTTGTGGCTTATTCCCTTGTTAACTTTGATCATAGGATTTTATATTTTACGTAAAAAGATTAGTTTTTCTAAAGATTAAGATAGTTGGGATATTTAAAATGACAGTAATTTTGATAAATTTAGCAGATTATTGTCTATATTTTTAAATATACATTTATTATAAGCTAATCATTAGTAATGAAAAAAATTTTTCAAATTGTAGTTTACTTTCTTCTGTTAGGGACATCGGCATCAAAAGCTGGTGATTTTAATTTTGCTATAGGAAATTTTGATTATAGCGATAAAGGCAAAAGAGCTACTATGCTCGATCTTACTTATGGATTTAGTGAAAATAAAACTTCTTCTTTTTTAGGAGAAATAGTTCCTGTATTTGGCGCGTTTGTTACAGCCGATTCGGCAGCTATGCTTTATTCAGGAGCAAAAATTGATTATAAATTTGGATCGTTTGTTATATCGCCGAGCTTCACTCCAGGAATATATTCAAAAGGAGATGGTAAGGATTTAGGTCATACAATAGAATTTAAATCACAAATTAATGTAGGTTTTAATATCGGATCAGATACAAATTTTTCAGTTGGTTACAGCCATGTTTCTAACGCAAGTCTTGGGGATAAGAATCCTGGAGCAAATAGTTACTCATTTAATTTTTTAACTCGTTTTTAAAATAATGCGCCTCAGCGACTGTTATAACGTCGATGATTTTAGGAAGCTTGCAAAGCAAAAGCTTCCTTCTCCTATATTTCATTATATTGATGGAGGAGCTGACGACGAAGTAACTTTGAAAAGAAACACAAGCTCTTTTGATACTTGTGATCTTATTCCATCAGTTTTAACCGATGTAAGCAATGTGGATTTGTCCACTACTGTGTTGGGCCAAAAAATTGATTTTCCTCTTTTTTTATCTCCCACAGCCATGCATCAAATGTATCATCATGATGGAGAAACTGCGACTGCAAGAGCAGCAGAAAAATTTGGAACTTTTTTTAGTTTATCTACAATGGCAACTACCAGTATTGAAGAAGTATCTAACATTGCCAGTGGTCCAAAAATGTTTCAGTTATATATTCATAAAGATCAAGGACTGACCGACAATTTAATTGAACGATGTAAGAGTTCTGGTTTTAAAGCAATGTGTTTAACTGTTGATACTATTGTAGCTGGCAATAGAGAGCGTGACCATAGAACAGGCTTTACAACGCCACCATCCTTAACCTTATCCAGTTTGTTAAGTTTTGCTTTGCACCCAGCCTGGAGTTTACATTATTTATTTGGAAAAAAATTTAGCTTGGCCAATATCGCTCATATGACAAATAAGGGAACTAGTATTGAAATGTCTATTATGGATTATATCAATCAACAATTTGATATGACAATGAATTGGAAACATGCTGAGTATGCTATTAAAAAGTGGAACGGACCTTTTGCCTTGAAGGGAATTATGTCCGTTGAAGATGCTAAAAAAGCTATTGATATTGGAGCATCTGCAATCATGATATCTAATCATGGAGGAAGACAATTAGATGGTTCCAGAGCACCATTTGATCAATTGCAAACAATCGTTGATGCGGTGGGCGATAAAATAGAAGTTATTTTGGATGGCGGAGTTAGAAGAGGAACCCATGTTCTTAAAGCTCTTGCGCTGGGTGCAAAAGCTTGTTCAATGGGCAAGGCTTATCTATACGCATTAGGAGCGGGTGGACAGCCTGGTGTAGAACGACTGCTTAGTAAAATGAAAGACGAAATTCAAAGAGGCATGACATTAATGGGTTGTCGTTCCGTTAAAGAGTTAAACAAAAATAAAATTTCTTTTAGATAATTATTATGAAAATTGCTGAAAATTTCTCACGTTTAGGAACTGAATCTGCTTTTGTTGTTTTGGCAAAAGCCAAAAAATTAGAAGCAGAGGGAAAAGAAATAATCAATCTTGGTATTGGCCAGCCAGATTTTAGAACTCCGCAACATATAGTTGAGGCAGGAAAAAAAGCTTTAGAAGATGGACACCATGGTTACACGCCCGCCAATGGAACAATGGAGTTAAGATTAAGTGTTTGTGCTCATATAAAAAGAATGTACGGAGCAAAAGTTGATCCAATGAGAGTGCTGATAACTCCAGGAGGCAAGCCAACAATGTATTTTGCTATTATGTTGTTCGGGGAGCCGGGTGCTGAAATTATTTATCCAGAGCCAGGATTTCCAATTTATGAGTCAATGATTCAATATTCTGGAGCAAAAGCTGTTCCTATGTATCTTTCAGATAAAAATAATTTTTCTTTTAACGTTAAAGAAGTCCTTTCATTAATTAATGATAAAACAAGATTACTAATTTTAAACAATCCTCAAAATCCCACTGGCGGTTTGATAGCGAAAGAGCAAATAGACGAACTGGCAATTGAATTAAAAAAATATCCCCATGTAGCTATTTTAAGTGATGAAATTTATAGTAGACAAATTTATGATAATAAAAAAATGCCTTCTTTTTTTTATTATCCAGAATTATATGATCGTTTAATAGTTTTGGATGGCTGGAGCAAAACTTATGCCATGACAGGCTGGAGGTTAGGCTGGAGTGTTTGGCCAGAAGAGTTTATTGAGAAGGTCACAAGGATGGCAATTAACAGCTATTCTTGCGTGTCAGCAGCTAATCAAGTTGCTGCCATGGCAGCATTGGACGGACCTCATGATTTTTTAGATGATATGATGGAAAAGTTTACCAAAAGAAGAAAACTAATCGTCGATGGTTTAAATTCTATAAATGGAATTACATGCAATAATCCGGGAGGAGCTTTTTATGTTTTTCCTAATATTGGTGGGACAGGTTTAAACGGATCTCAGTTTGCTGAAAAATGCTTATATGATGCGGGTGTTGCAATAGTACCAGGCACCAGTTTTGGAAAATCTGCCAAGGATTTTGTACGGTTTAGCTTTGCTAACTCCTATGAAAATATTGAAAAAGCTTTGGAAAAGATAAAGAAAATATTATAGAATTTATCTATAATTAAGCTTTATTAATCATGACTTTACAAATGCCACAAGCTGACGAGCTTGTTTTAAATAATAAAGAAAATATTATTTTAGATCTAAAAAAAATTTCTAGTAATGTTCTTTTTGAAAACGAAGAAATTACCCCCTACGAAACTGACGGTCTTACAGCCTATAAACAAAAACCTATTGCTGTAGTTCTTCCCGAGACAACAGATGAAGTAAGCAAAGTACTAAGCTATTGTTTTAACAATAATGTAAAAGTTGTGCCTAGAGGAGCGGGCACAGGATTATCCGGGGGAGCTTTACCATTACAAGACTGCATTTTAGTAGGATTAGGAAAATTTAATAAAATTTTGGAGACTGACTTTGAAAATAGATGTGTGGTTGCACAACCGGGTGTTACGAATCTAGCTATTACCAATGCAGTTCAGCATGAAGGATTTTATTATGCACCAGATCCATCCAGCCAGATCGCTTGTTCTATAGGAGGAAATATTGCAGAAAATTCAGGCGGTGTTCATTCGCTAAAATATGGGACTACCACTAACAATGTATTAGGTGTGGAAATGGTTTTAATGGACGGAACAGTTCTACGTATTGGAGGAAAAAATCTAGATTCGGAAGGTTATGATTTGTTGGGCTTAATTACTGGGTCCGAGGGGTTGCTTGGAGTTATTACAGAAGTGACAGTTAAAATTTTAAAAAAACCACAGTCGGTACGAGCGGTATTAATCGGCTTTGATACTATTGAAGATTCTGGGAATTGTGTTGCTGATATTATTTCAAAAGGAATTGTTCCTGCAGGTATGGAAATTATGGACAGACCTCTTATTAAGGCAACAGATGATTATGCAAAAGCAGGCTATCCCAGAGACGTTGAATCTCTTTTAATTGTTGAACTTGATGGTACCGAAAGTGAAGTAGATATTTTAATTGAAAAAGTTTTGGAAATTTCAAAAGCTAATAAAGCGTCCTATCATCGAGCAAGTGCTAGCGATGAGGAAAGATTAAGATTTTGGAAAGGAAGAAAAGCAGCCTTTCCAGCTTTAGGAGTAATTTCTCCAGATTATATTTGTATGGATGGATCTATACCAAGAAATAAATTGGCAGATGTATTAGGTGAAATTTATAAAATGTCCAAAAAATATGGACTAGGTGTTGCAAACTGTTTTCATGCTGGAGACGGAAATTTACATCCTTTAATTATGTACGATTCTAACAATCCAAAAGAGTTAAAAAAAGCAGAAGAGTTTGGAGCTGATATTTTAAAGTATTGTGTAAAAGTAGGTGGAGTGTTGACGGGTGAGCATGGTGTTGGAATTGAAAAGAGAGATTTGATGTGTGAGATGTTTAACGACAATGATATTCAACAACAATTGAGATTAAAAAAAGCTTTTGATGATAAAAATCTTTTAAACCCAGGAAAAGTTTACCCCATTCTGCATCGATGCGCAGAAGAAGGAAGAATTCATATTCATAAAGGAAAAACAAAATTTCCAGATCTGCCAAGGTTTTAATGTCAGGTGTGTTTCAACCAGCAAATGAGTCCCAAATTTCAGACTTTATAAGGGATTCTGCCAAATCTAATAATCCTATTGAAGTTGTTGGCTATAATACTAAAGCCATAGGCAGATACATTCAATGTTCTCAAACTTTGGACTTGAGTAAAATTAAAGGAATAGTCGAGTATATGCCGGAAGAACTTTATATCAAAGTTTGTGCCAATACTTCTATGCTTGAAGTCATGGATTTACTGAAATCAAAAAAACAGATGTTAGGATTTGAACCAGTCGATTATGGATATTTATATTATGGTAAAAGTAACTACGGATCTGTTGGTGGAGCAATAGGGTGTAATTTATCAGGATCTAGAAGATTTAAAGCGGGAGCTTTAAGAGATCATTTGCTCGGTTTTAGAGCAGTAAACGGTAGTGGCGAAATTATTAAATCAGGCGGGACGGTAGTAAAAAATGTGACTGGATATGATTTAAGCAAATTAGTAGCTGGCTCGTATGGAACTTTATCAGTTTTATCCGAAGTGGTTTTAAAAGTTTTGCCGGAGCCTGAATATAGTGAGACATTTATTATTTATAACTTAGATAGCTTACAAGCAATTAATGCTTTTTCAAAAGTTATGAAAACTTCTTTGGAAATTTCTGGTGCTTGTTATTTTCCTAAAAATAATATTAATTTTTTTCGCTTAAATGATCTGGACAATACTCACTCCGTTCTGGCATTAAGAGTGGAGGGACCTAAAAAATCTGTAATAGAAAGAGTTTCAAGTTTGCAATCAATATTTAAAGAGATGAAAAAAACGACTATTCTCGAATTATATCAGTCAAAATTATTTTGGAAGATAGCTTCTAACCTGGAGTGTTTTAGCAACTCTCCAAATGTAGTTGCTAAAATTTCTTTAGCACCTACGGATGCTAATTCTTTTGTAAAACAATTTTGCGATGATTCTATTATTGGGATTAATAATAAATATTTTATAGATTGGGCTGGTGGATTAGTCTGGATAGAAATAGATAATTTAGATCCTTCTTATTTAATTATAGAAAAAATTAAAAAATTTTGTACTCAAAGTAATGCTCATATGACTATAGTAAAATCAAATATGACGTATCGAAGTACAGGATCTTTTTTAACCAGTGCAAGCGATGATTTAAAATCTTTAACTTCTAGGATTAAAAAAAGTTTTGACCCTAAAAGTATTTTAAATCCTGGAAAAATGTATGCAGGAATATAATGCAAACTAAATTTACAAAAAAACAATTGGAAGATCATGAGGTACGCAACTCAGAAAAAATTCTGAGAAAATGTGTTCATTGTGGTTTTTGCAATGCTACCTGTCCTACCTATCAAGTTTTGGGTGATGAATTGGATGGACCAAGAGGCAGAATTTATTTGATCAAAGACATGCTGGAAAACAGCAAGCCTGCAAATGAGAAAATTGTAAAACACATCGATCGATGCTTATCTTGTTATGCTTGCATGACCACTTGTCCCTCAGGCGTTAATTACATGCACATCATTGATCATGCTAGAAATCATATAGAGCGCACTTATACAAGACCCTGGTTTGATAAAACATTAAGAAATATTTTATCTTTTGTTTTACCAAGTACAAAACTTTTTCGCTTAATGGCAATAATGGTTAAAATTACAAAACCCTTTTCTTTTATGATGCCAAGTAAAATTAAAAATATGATTGCTTTAATGCCATCTAGTTTCCCCAAGTCTACTTTGAAAACAAAAAATATTTATAAACCTAAAAATAAAGTGATAGCTAGAGTGATCTTATTAACGGGCTGTGTGCAGAAAGTTATTGCTCCACAAATTAATGATTCAACCATAAATATTTTAAATAGACATGGCGTAGAAGTTTATGTTGCAAAAGAAGCAGGTTGTTGCGGTTCATTAAACCATCATTTGGGCAAAGAAGATCTCGCAAAACAGTCTTTTATTAGAAATATAAATGCTTGGTATGATATTTGTCAAAAAAAACCAATTGATGCAATTTTAGTAAATACTTCAGGATGTGGAACTACGTTAAAAGATTATGGTTTTATTTTTGAAAATCATCCTGACAAAGAACTTAGTAAAAGAGCTAAATTTATTTCTGAACTTTCTAAGGATATCACAGAATATTTAGGAAAAAATATTAAGTTGAATTTTACAGGTAATGAAAAAGGACACAAAATTGCTTATCATTCAGCATGTTCTATGCAACATGGACAAAAAGTACATCAGCAACCATTAAGCTTATTAAAACAAAGTGGAAACCAGATCTTAGAAATTCCTGATGGACATTTGTGCTGCGGTTCCGCAGGAACTTATAATTTATTGCAAGGAGAAATGGCCAAAGAGTTGCTTAAAAGAAAAGTTGAAAATATTAATAAAACTAGTCCTGATTTTATCGCGGCAGGTAATGTTGGATGTATCACGCAAATTTCAACAGGAACCATCATTCCCATTGTGCATACGATAGAGTTGTTAGATTGGTTCACAGGTGGTAACAAGCCAAGGGAAATAAAATGAAAAAAATACTAGTTACTAGAAATTTATTAAAACTTAATGAAGAACGAGTGTTAAAATTATTTGATGCTAAATTAAATAAAGAAGACAAAGTTTTATCACCTGAAGAAGTAATTAATTTATCTAAAGATTGCGATGGTATTTTGTGTGTAGGTGGTAATAAATTTGACAAAGAAATTATTTCCAAACTTTCGTCTAGTGTAAAAATTATAGCAAATTATGCTGTCGGTTATAATAATGTGGATACAGAAGCAGCTACTGCAAAAGGAATAGTTGTTACTAACACCCCTGAAGTTTTAACAGATGCAACTGCAGATATTTCTATCTTACTTTTGCTGGGGGCATCTAG
>VTPF01000017.1 GCA_008638025.1 Pelagibacteraceae bacterium
ATTAAAAGCTTAATCCATGACTTTTGATATCAATGTATTTATCCTAATATTTTTAAGTCTATCTTTTATGTTTTTTGGAATTGTTTTTTCAAAAAGCAGTAAATCGCTATCATTTTATTTAAATGCAGGAAGATCAATTAAGTCATGGTCCTTAACTTCCTCATTAGTAGCTTCATGTTTTGGTGTTTGGATATTAATTGGTCCAGCTGAAGCGGCCACCTGGGGAGGTGCAGGGGCAGTAATAGGTTATGCCCTAGGTCAAGCATGTCCCTATTTAGCAATGCGAGTATTTGGAAAAAGATTAAGGCTGATTATGCCGAACGGCAATAGCTTAACTCAATTTGTTTATGTTCGTTATGGTTTGTTAGTATTGAAATCTATTTTGTTCCTCTCTTTATTTTATATTTTTATTTACTTATGCGCAGAAGTTACCGCGATTGCCAAAATTGTTAATTTAATCACCGGAGTCGATTTATGGAAAACATCTTTATTAATTTTGATCACTACTTTGATCTATACTCTTAAAGGTGGGTTGCGGATTTCTATTCTTACAGACAAGATACAATTTATAATTATTAGCATATTCTTACTTTATATGTTTTATTTTCTATTTTTTTCAGGGGAGGTAAATATTTCTTTGGAGTTAATTGAATCAAAAGCAGGATTATTAATTAACTCAAAATATTTTTATGGATATACGGCTGGAATAACTTTTTTTATAGCTGTTTTTGCAACAAATTTATTTGATCAGGGGACTTGGCAAAGAGTTTTTTCTGCTAAATCTAATAATGATTTAGATATTGGTTTTAGGAATGCATTTTTTATTGTTTTGCCTGTTATCTTAATTTTAGGTTTTTGCGGTATCGTAGGAGTGTCGCTAGATTTGGCAAAAAATCCAAGCACTATTATTTTTTCATTAATCTTAAAAAATCAAACTTTATTATTATCAACTATTATTTTAGTTTTGGCTTTAACTTTAGTAATAAGCAGCATGGATACTCTGATTAATGCTATTTCAAGTTTATTAATTATTGAAGGAAAAAAATTTATTCATTTAAATTCTAGTCTTAGTTATTTAAACTTTTCCAGAATTGTTTTGATAATTTTATCAATAGTTATTTTTTATGTATCATCACAAGGTCTTAGTGTTTTGTATATGTTTCTTTTGGCTGATCTATTGTGCTGTGCTGCTGCCGTTCCTATTTTTTATGGAATGTTTAAAAATAATATAAGTGGCAAAAGTACCATGATAGCAATTGTATTGGGATTAATTTTTGGATTACTTTTTTTCCCGGATGTAACTTTTCAGAAAAGTATTTTAGTTGGAGTTTTATTTAGTTATAAAATTTTCCCCACATGGATTTCGACAGCTTTGTTGTTTTGGTCTTTTGTGTTAGCTATAATTATTCCATCCATTACTGTTTTTTTATTAAAAAGAAATGAAAATAAATTTAATTTTAATAAAGTAAAAATATTAGTAGCTGACATTAAGTAAGTATTATTCTAAATAGATTTATGGAATTGACTCAATTAGATAATTTATTTTTTATATCTTTGTTTATTTTTTTTTTAGGAGGCCTCGTAAAGGGAACAATTGGGGTTGGATTGCCCACCGTAACACTTACATTACTTTCTTTTTTCTTTGATATTAAAGATTCTATATCTTTTATTTTAATACCAGTCATTTTCACAAATTTATTTCAAATGCTAGATGGCAAAGATTTTAAAGCAATTGTTAGTCAAACTAAGTATTTTTTGATCTCTTCAGTATTATTTATCATTCCTGGTTTTTTCATTTTAAGAGCAGTAGATTCAAAAATCATTTTATTGGTATTAGCTAGTTTGTTAATTTTTAATTCTTTGCTGGTTTTGCTCAAAAAAATTATAATCCTTAAAAACTATAATTCATTTGCAGTTCAATTTGTTATTGGATCTTTAACAGGAATTACGACCGGGGTAACTAGCATTTACACAGTCCCATTTGTTTTTTTAATTCAGTCATTAAATTATAATAAAGACAAGCTTATTCAATTAATGGGTCTTACTTTTTGTTTATATTCTTTATCTCAGTTTGTTTTATTTTATAGTTTTTCAATGATAGATAATAATGCTTTAGTATTATCATCCATAGCTTGTGTGCCTATTTTACTAGGTGTGTTAGCTGGAAAATACTTAAGAAAAATTTTAAGTGAGCAAATATTTAAAATCTTATTTAATTATATGCTTTTAGTAAGTGGTTTAATAATAATTATAAAAAATATTTTTTAATTATTTTTTAGTCTTGGTTTTTGTTAAATAGGATTTTTGCTCTTCTAAAGTAACGTTACCATCCTTGTTGGTATCCATTGTTACAAGTAATGCTTTTTGTTCTTCTTCAGTAACTTTTCCATCTTTATTTGTATCTGCTAATTGTAATAAGTTTTGTCTAATTTGTCTTATCTCTTGAACTTTTTTTATATAGGCTTTTTCTTCAGCCTCCGTCATTTTACCATCTTTGTTAGTATCAATTTCATCAAACTGCTGTTCTAATTTTTTAATATTGCTATCTAGAAATTGTTTTTTTGTAATAAATGTGGGATCAGCTGAATTTGCAGTGCTATTAAGAAGTATAATAGAAAAAAATAAAATTAAAGTTTTGTTCATATGACTGTGTACCATTCAGGTACAAAATTGTAAAATTACTATTTTGATAAGGATGTGTCTTTTATTAAATAAATTAGAAATAAAACAGGCAATCCTAAAACTGCAGTAAATATAAAAAAGAAGGGATATCCAATTAAATCAACTATTCCCCCGGCATAACCAGCAATTAATTTAGGAAAAAAAAGCATAATAGAGCTAAAGAGAGCGTACTGAGTTGCTGTAAATTTAACAGAAGTTAAAGAAGAGAGGTAAACAACAAAAGATGCTCCCGCAAATCCACTGGCAATATTATCTAAAGTAATAACTGAAATTAAAAATAAAATACTTATGTCACTTATGGCTAACCAGGCGAACAAAACATTGCTCAAGGCAGCAATGACGGCACCTACCAATAAACTTTGAATGACCCCTTTGTGCATTGAGTACAATCCTCCTAAAAAACCCCCAGCAATTGTAGCAAACAAGCCAAAGAATTTAGAATAGGTTGCTATCTCTTCGATTTGATAGCCTTTTTCGAGATAGAAAACATTCGCCATTACTCCCATGACAATGTCGGCAATTCTATACAGTCCAATCAGCATCAGTATAAATAATGCAATTTTTTTATATCTATCAAAGAAATCACGTATTGGATCAATATAGGCTATTCTTGCCCTATTTAAGGAAATGAGTTTCGTTTTGCTAAATAAGAAAAGTATTAATAGAGATCCAGAAAAAGAAATAATTATTTTTAATAATCCTTCAATTGAATTTAATACAATAGTTTTTTTGTGAAAAAACGAAGGTAAAAAATTATAAATAAGAAAAAAAATAACCACAGATACAACTAAAGCCAAGAAAAAGGATATTTGAGAAGAGGTTTTTCTTTTTTTTATAATCGACGGTTCTTTGGAAATATATGTTGCGAATATGCCCACCAGCATTAAACATGCCATCATTTGGTATACTTTTTTCCAAGTATTTGTATCGTATGTGTCGACACCAAAGTAGGATGCTAACCACAAACTTCCCGCACCGGATACAATCATGGCTATTCTGTAACCAGCCAAATACATCGAGGATAAAGCTCCTTGTTTTTTAATAGAATCGGATTCAATTCTAAAGGCGTCAATTACTATGTCTTGAGTTGCACTTGAAAAAGCAATTAAGACCACAGCAATAGCCGTGTAGATTAAATTCTGACTTGGATCTGTATAGGACGTAAGAATTATTGATAAAATAATCATCAGCTGAGATAAAAATAGCCAACTTTTTCTATGACCCATTTTATATAAAAAAGGAAGGCGACAATGATCTACAATAGGAGACCACAAAAACTTAAATGAGTAGGCAAATCCAGCCCAACTAAATAATGTTATAGTGCTTCGTTCGACTCCCGCTTTTACTAACCAAACTGAAAGAGTGGAAAATATAAGAAGTAAGGGAAGACCAGCAGAAAAGCCAAACAAAGCCATCCCCATGGCTTTTTTATTTAAAAGCGGTTTAATATTTAACAAGCTCATTATTAATGATGAAACTATACAACAAATAAATTATTTAGATATTATTTTAAAGAAGCTGGACTATCGCTTAAACTATTAAGATAAGCAATTACATTGGCTCTTTCGCTATCTTTTTTTAATCCAGCAAATGCCATTTTTGTGCCCTTGATATACTTAAGTGGAGCATTTAAAAAACCGTTTAGCTCTTCAAAAGTCCAATTTTTCCCATACCCTTGAAGTGCTGAAGAATATTTAAATCCTTCATGGGATCCAACTTTTCTATTTACAACAGACCACAATGCCGGGCCAATTTTATTAGCACCACCTTTTTCAACACTATGACAAGCAGCACATTTTTTAAAAACATTTTTACCATCATCTACACTTGCTGAGGCAAGCATTGGAGTTATAGGAGCCAACTTTTCTTCGACTTTTGCAACTTCAGTGGTGGTGGTAGTGGCAGTTTCTACCCCTTCAATTTTATAAGCAGATTGCTTGGGCTTTTGAACATGGAAAATTTCATTCGCAATTTCTTTAATTCCAATAATTACTAGAATGGTAACAAGCACTGCAGCAGCAATTTTATTAAATTCAAAACTATCCATATTTATTAAACGAATTCATATAGTATTTTGAGATAGTTTTAGAGTATAAAATAAAGATATAGATGTCGCACTTTCAAATTTTTTAATTAAATGAAAACAGCAATAATTATACCAAGTCATTTAGGCGCAAAAAGATTACCCAATAAACCTTTATTACTAATAAAAAATGAGCCTATGATTTTGCATGTATGGAGGCAGGCTAAAAAAACAAATGTTCAACATGTTATGGTTGCAACGTCTGATCAAGAAATTTTTGATGTAATTACAAATAATGGTGGAAAGTGCATACTAACTGACAAAAATCATACCAATGGATCAGATAGAATTTTTGAAGCAGTAGAGAATTTAGATGAAAAGCCTGACCTAATTATTAATGTTCAAGGAGATATGCCACTTATTAATCCAGAGGCAATTAATTATTTGGAAAAATTTATGCAAACACAATCTGCAGAAATGGCAACTTTAGCTAGCAAGTTAGAGCCGGAAGATTTGGATAATCTTAATGTAGTAAAAGTAGAAACGGAAAAGCAGATTGGTATAAATAATTTTTCACAAGCGAAAGATTTTTTTAGAAAAAAAGATAACAGAATAGATTGTTTATATCATCATGTTGGAATTTATGCTTATCAATATAAAACGCTAAAACAATATGTTAGTTTGCAGAAAACTAAAAATGAGTTAGAAAGAAGTTTAGAACAAATGAGAGCATTAGATAATAAAATTAAAATTTATGTAGGTTTCGTAAAAGACTATCCATTGGGAGTTGATACCCAGGAAGATTTAGATAAAATTAGAAAAATTATTTCATGAAAAAAAAAATTGCAATTCAAGGTGAATTAGGAGCTTACTCTCATCTTGCTGCTACCAAGTTATTTAATAAAATAAACGTCGCTCCTTGCAAAACATTTGAAGATGTGTTTGAGATGTGCAAAAAAGATCGCAATGCTATCTCAGTTATCCCTATTGAAAACTCATTAGCAGGAAGAGTTGCTGACATTCATTACTTATTGCCAAAATATAAATTAAAAATTATTGGAGAGTATTTTCATAAAGTAGAGCACTGCCTATTAGCTAATAAAGGAGTAAAGTTAAGCAATATTAAATTCGTAAGAAGTCACGCACATGCAATAGGCCAATGCCAAAAAAACCTAAATAAGTATAAATTAACTTCTGTAGTTGCAGCTGATACAGCCGGATCTGCAAAATATATTTCAGAAAACAAAAGCTTAACCGAAGCTGCAATCGCATCTTCTTTAGCAGCTAAAATTTATAACTTGAAAATTGTAAAGAAAAATTTTGAGGATCAAAAAGGAAATACAACAAGGTTTTTGATTATGAAAAAAAACCATAAATTTCCTAAATTTATTAAAGGATTTAAATTTATTACTACTTGTATTTTTATGATCAAAAGTACACCAGGTGCTTTATTTAACGCTCTTGGTGGTTTTGCTAAAAATAAGGTGAATTTGACTAAATTGGAGAGTTTCTCGGTTAATAATACTTTTCTCCAAACTATATTTTATCTAGATATTGAAGGACATGCCGAAAATAAAAACGTTAAACAATCTCTCAGCGAATTAAAAAAATATACAAAAAAATTAGATATTTTAGGTATTTATGTAGCTGATAAATTTCGCTACCAAAAGTAATACACAGAATCTTTCCTATCGTTTTTTTCTTATCTTGTTATACTATTGCCTTGGGGAATTGGTAGCAGGTGGATGTTGCGCTAATCCGGTCAGATTCGAAAGAAAGCAGCCGTAACGTTAATTTTTCAGGTTGTTATTCAGTTCCCCGTTAGCGTTATGAATAATCGAAAAGTTTTATCATTAAAATATCGGCCTCAAAATTTTGATCAGCTGATTGGGCAAGAATCCATGGCCATAGCTATTCAAAATGCTATTGCGATGGATCGAGTTCCTAATGCCTATTTGTTAACAGGCATAAGAGGTGTTGGAAAAACTACCACCGCAAGAATTATCGCTAAAGCAATTAATTGTAATAAAAAATTTGGTACAGAGGAAAAATGCTCCAAGGATGAATACTGTCACTGTGAAGCTATTATTGATTCAAGTCATATGGATATTTTGGAAATGGATGCTGCCTCCAAAACCGGTATTGATGATATAAGAGAAATACTGGAATCATCCCAATATCTTCCTGCAAGTGCAAAATATAAAGTATTTATTATCGACGAAGTACACATGCTTTCTAAACAGGCATTTAATGCTCTTTTAAAAACTTTAGAAGAACCACCAGCGCATTTAAAGTTTATTCTTGCAACTACAGAGGTTAAGAAAATTCCAGTTACCATTTTATCTAGATGTCAAAGATTTGATCTTAGAAGAATCAAAATGGATGAAATGCAAAATTTTTTAAGAAACATTTCTACAAAAGAAGAAGCGAAAATTGATGATAAGGCACTAGCTATCATTGCTAAAGCATCAGAAGGATCGGTTAGAGATGCTTTGTCGATTTTAGATCAGGCTATTATTACTTTTAATTTGCAAGAAGAAGAAATTACCGAAGATAAAGTGAGGGACATGTTGGGTCTTGCAGATCAAACAAGAGTAATAGAATTGTTGTCTTACATTATTCAAGGATCTCAGAAAGAAGCTTTACAAGAGGCAGAAGATATTTTTAATATTGGAGCCGATCCTAAATTAATTGTACAAAGCATGCTTGAAATTATTTATCTAATTTCAAGAACAAAAACATTTGGTACAATTGAAAACGATTTAAGCGTCTCAGAGTCAGAGTCATTATTAATAAAAAAAATAGCAGATGAAGTTGATTTAACTTATATTTCGATGCTTTGGCATTTTACTTTAAAAGGTATTGAGGAATTAAATTTTATGCCCAATCCTTTTTTGTCATTTCAAATGTTGCTTATTCGTTTAGCACATTTAAAAAATATGCCAGATCCACAATCATTATTACAAGATAATAATTTTGATAATGAAATAGACTCTGAAGATACAGAATCTAGTTCAGCTGCTCAAGTTGAGTCGGTTATTTCTAAAACTCAAATTAAAAATACTATTCAAGAAAAAAAAGAAGCACCCAAAGTAAAACCAGAAATTTTAAATGAAATAAAAGAAGAAAAAAATCAATCAGACAATGCTGTGATCAAATCATTTCAAGATTTAATTGATTTGGCCAATAAACACAAAGAGATTGAACTTAAATTTGATTTAGAAAGGAACGTGAGAATAGTAAGATTTGAGCAAGGAAAAATTGATATTTCTTTTAATGAAAATTTATCTAAAGATTTTATTAAAAATATTTCATTAAAATTAAGTGAATGGACGGGAAAAAGATGGATTATTTCACTATCTAAAGATCAAGGAGAGACCACGGTTTTTGATAAAAAAAATAAAATAAAAGCAGAATTATTAGAAAAAATGAAGCAATCAGATTCTTATAAAAAAATTCTGGAAGCGTTTCCTGACGCCGAGCTAGTAGATGTTAAAGAGGAGGATCAAGAATAATATGGATTTCAGCAAAATGTTACAACAGGCGCAAGAAATGCAAAAAAAAATGACTGCAGCGAAAGACTCTATGAAAAACATAACCGCCGAGGCAGAAGCTGGCGGTGGAGCAGTCAAAGTAGTCATGAATGGTAATCACGAAGTGGTTTCTTTAACTATTGATCCAGAAATTCTTAAAGAGGAAAAAAGCATCATCGAGGATCTTATTGTTGCAGCTACCAATAACGCAAAAAAAAGCATTGAATCAAAAATACAAGAAGAAATGTCCAAACTAACTGGCGGAATAAAATTGCCTGATGGTTTTAAATTTCCGTTTTAATAGTAATGAAATTTTCTACTGAACCAGATTTGGATGAACTAATAACTTTAGTTGCTAAGTTACCAGGTTTAGGACCAAAGTCTGCAAGAAGAATTGCTCTTTATTTATTAAAAAATAGAAACAACGTAATGAAACCGTTGTCTGATTCTTTATCTAAAGTTCACAGTAAAATTATCAGGTGTGATCTTTGTGGCAATATTAAATCTAATACTTCTGAGTGCAATGTTAACAAATGTTTTTACTCAAATAAAAGTTACGATCAAATATGTGTGGTTGAAAATATTGCAGATATGTGGGCGATGGAAAGCACCAATGTTTTTCAAGGTCATTATCATATTCTTGGAGGCACGCTTTCAGCACTTAACGGTTCAAACCCAGATGATTTATTAATTAATTCTTTAGTAAATCGAATTAAAAAAAATAATGTCAAAGAGGTTATACTTGCAACTTCAGCAACTATTGAAGGACAAACAACAGCACACTACATCAATGATAGTATTAAAGATTTAGGAATAAAAGTTACAAAGTTAGCTCATGGCTTACCAGTGGGAGGTGAAATTGAGTATTTAGATGATGGAACTTTATTTTCTGCCTTTAAATTTCGAAATTCATTGACCTCAGATTAATTGAATGAGCATTCTTAAGATTTTAAAAGAACCAGATCCTATTTTAAGAAAAAAATCTCTTCCTGTAAAAGAAGTGGGCAGAGATATAAAAAAATTAATGAAAGATATGCTTGAGACAATGTATGCGGCTCCAGGTATTGGTTTGGCAGCAGCGCAGGTTGGGGTGCTAAAAAGAGTGGTCGTTATTGATATTTCAAGGGATCCCAAAGTAAAAGAACCTATGTGTTTTATAAATCCAGAAATTATATGGAAATCAGATGTGTATGAAAAAAAAGAAGAAGGTTGCCTTTCTATTCCAGATTACTTTGCTGAAATTAAGAGACCGAATGCGTGTCATGTAAAATACTTAAATGAAAAAGGACAAGAAAAAATTTTGCAAGCCGAAGGTCTGCTCGCAACTTGTATACAACATGAAATTGATCATTGTGATGGAATTTTATTTATAGATTACTTATCTAAGTTAAAAAAATCATTTATTTTAAAAAAATTAATTAAAGCTAAAAAAAATCAGTAAATAAAAATATGTCATTGAATATAGTTTTTATGGGGACGCCTAGTTTTGCTGTGCCTACTTTAGAAAAGCTTAGCCAAAGTAATTATCCAATTAAACAGGTTTATTCGCAACCACCAAAAAAATCTAATCGAGGAATGAAATTAGAAAAAAGTCCGGTTCATATTTTTGCCGAAACTAACCATCTGCCTATTAGAACACCTAATAAGTTACAAGAGGACTTTGATTTTTTTAAATCGTTAGAAGTAGATCTGGTAATTGTTGTGGCTTATGGGCAAATTATATCAAAAGAATTTTTATCATTATCCAAGCATGGATTTTTAAATATTCATGCATCAATTTTACCAAAGTGGAGAGGGGCGGCGCCAATACAAAGATCTATCATGGCACAAGACGCTTTTACTGGTATTTCGATTATGAAAATAGAAGAACAATTAGATGCAGGACCAGTTTTATTAACTGAAAAAATTAATTTAGATCTAACAACTACAGCCGGGGAAGTGGAAAATAAACTTGCGGATATTGGTGCAAATAAAATTATTGAAGCAATTAATTTAATTCAAAATAATAAAGCTGAATTTGTTGCCCAAAAGGATGCAGATTCTACTTATGCTAAAAAAATAAAAAAAGAGGATGAAAAAATTAATTGGAGTGAGGATGCAAAAAAAATTATTGCTCAAATTCATGGATTAAATCCAAGACCGGGTGCTTATTTTGAATATAGGGGAGAAAAAATTAAAGTTTGGAAATCTGCTTATTCACAAGAAACGGGGAAAGCGGGATGGGTATTAAATAATAATTTACATATAGCTTGTGGAACAGGTTCTATTATTATCACAGAAATACAAAGGCCCGGTAAAACAATACAAAAAGCCAATGATTTTTTATTAGGATTTTCTATTCCCAAAGGTACTCAGCTATTTTAATGAAAAGGTATAAGTGTATTGTTGAGTATGATGGAACAAATTTTGTTGGCTGGCAAAGGCAATTAAATGGTTATTCCATTCAAGAAGCTATTGAAAAAAGCTTAGAAAAAATTTTTCAAATCAATATTAGAATCCATGGATCTGGAAGAACAGATGCGGGTGTGCATGCAAGAGGGCAGGTTATTCATTTTGATTTAGAAACCAGCATGGATACTAATAAAATGACTAGTGCGCTTAATCATTATTTGCAAAAAGAACTGATAAGTATTTTGAAAATTGAAGAGGCTAATAATGATTTTGATAGTAGACGGGATGCAATTTTAAGAACTTATGAATATTTAATTATTAATAGAAAATCACCACTTGCCATTACCAAGAATAAAGCTTGGCATATCTCAGGTGATTTAA
>VTPF01000018.1 GCA_008638025.1 Pelagibacteraceae bacterium
ATCTTTTTAAAGTCGCTAATGAAAAAACAACTTTTCCTGATGCATTTAAAATGGCTGATAATGTTTTGATGCAAGGAGTAAAAGGAATTACAGATTTAATTGTTAAGCCAGGTTTAATCAATTTGGATTTTGCAGATATTGAAACTGTAATGAGTGGTATGGGCAAAGCGATGATGGGAATGGGAGAAGCAGAAGGAGATAAAAGAGCAATTGAAGCTGCAGAAGCTGCAATATCCAATCCTTTAATTGATGAATACTCATTAAAAGGAGCAAGAGGTTTATTGATAAATATTACAGGTGGTAATGATATAACATTATTTGAAGTAGATGAGGCAGCTAATAAAATTAGAGCTGAAGTTGACCCTTCTGCTGAAATTTTAGTTGGAACAACTTTTGATGATGCCCTAGCTGGCAAACTGAGAGTTTCAATAGTTGCCACTGGTTTGAATGGAGAGGTTAGTGCTAACAAGCCAGTTGTAAGCATGATTAGACACATTCAGAATAGAAACAATGGATATACAAAACCAAGTGCATTTTCGGGAAGCAGTTACTCTTCAGTTCAAAGCACTCCTCATATGGCAACTCATGGGGCGACAGCTTTTGACATGAGCTCATACCCACATGCAGAAGAACAGTCAAAAAAACAAGAAAACTTTGATGTTTCTAAAAATTATGAAATTGAGGAAGAAAAAAATAATGAAACAAGTTCTCAGCAACAAGCTGATGAGGAGCATCTAGAAATGAAAATAGATGAAAACTCTCTTTTTTCACAATCTGATCCAATAGAATTTGTTGAAGAAAGTCTTGAAAAAATTGAAAATGAAACACAACTTTTTACTAACGATCAGGAGATTAATAGTTCAATTTCTAAACAAGAAAATTTAAATTCAGATAATCATGAAGAAATAGTAAATGAAAATTTTTCAGATTTAGAGTCAGAAGATAAAAGTGATTTAGAAATACCTGCATTCTTAAGAAGACAAACTAATTAAATAATTAGTGATTTTTAATGTCACTGGATATGCGTCCCCATTATCCAGTGATGTTAAATGAGATTTTAAAAATACTACAAAAAAATAAAAAAAAAATTATTGTTGATTGCACATTTGGATGTGGTGGGTATAGCAATAAGATCTTAGAATTTTTTCCCCAAAATAAGATTATTGCAATAGACAGAGACATAGAAGTAAAAAAATTTGCTAAAGAGTTAGAAAAAAAATATTTTAAAAGATTTTTTTTCATAAATGATAAATTTAGTAATTTAGAAAAAATTGTTAATAACTATCAAGACGAAATTGGTTTTTATATATTCGATTTTGGTATTTCTTCTTTTCAACTCGATAATTACTCAAGGGGATTTTCCTTTAATTCTGAAGATAAGCTAGATATGAGAATGGGAAATAATAGTATAAGCGCTTATGAAATTTTAAATGAAGCACCATTTCAAGATCTGAGTAGTATTATTAAAATATTTGGTGAAGATAATGATCATAAAAAAATAGCTAATGAAATTGTCAATAGTAGAAAAATTAAAACAATACATTCAACAAAAGATTTTAGAAATTTAATTATTAAAGCTAAAGGAAATCGGTATTATAAAAAAGATCCTTGCACCAAAACTTTTCAAGCAATTAGAATGATTGTAAATCAAGAGCTTTCTGAAATATTTAATGCATTAAAATTTGCTTTAGATTTTAGTAAGGCGGGAACGGGATTGGTAGCGGTAACTTTTCACTCGCTCGAAGACAAAATTGTAAAAAAAATTTTTAATATAACAAAAGACTCCCTTCAAAATCCATCGAGATATTTACCCCAAATAAATTCAAAAAAAAACGAATCTTCCTTTTTGGAGAAAATAAATTTAAAACCAATAACTCCATCTAAAGAGGAGATTGCTACGAATTATAGATCTAGATCTGCTAAGATGCGTTCGGTTTTAAAACAAGGAAATGGAAAGCTCCACATAGAAAGAAAAATGTTAAATATGGAAAGATTCTTCTTTCTAGAAGAAAAATACAATATTTAAAAAATATTTTATAATTTTTTTTATTTTATTTTTAGGATTGGCAAGTGTTCATTTTTTAAAAAACAAAACTAGAGAAATTGAAATAAAAACAGAAAAAATATCAAAAAATATAATTTTCATGCAGGAAAATATAGAGGTTCAAAAGATCGAATATGGGTTTTTGGCAAGCCCAGAAAGAATATCAAATCTAGCAAAAAAATATTTATCCAATGATTATATTTTTTTAACTTCAGAATATATAAAATTAGATGAAAAAAAATAAACAATTAGATCTATATTTTGACGAAATTCAAACTAATGAAAAAGAACATAAACATCTAGAATTTAGAAGCAATATTGTAGTATCGGCATTTTTAATTATTTTTTTAATCATTTCTTTGAGGTTAGTTTTTTTAGGATTTGATAAAAATATTTATATATATTCAAAAAATAATGAACAATTATTTTATGAAAGAAGAGATGTAATAGATAGTAATGGTATTCTCTTAGCAAAAAATACAGCTTCGTATGATTTAATTTTAAGAAAAAATAAAGTTAAAAATATTGATTCTATTTTAATTAAAGTAAAAATAAATTTCCCTACAGTTAAGATTAATAATGTAAAATCCGAATACAAAAATAAAGAAATTATAATTTTAAAAAGAAATCTTTCCCCGTCAGATTATAATAAAGTTATTTCATTAGGCGAGCCATCCTTAGAATTGTCTAAAAAAGAAATGAGAGTATACCCTCAAAAAAATTTATTTTCTCATATCCTCGGAAAAATTGATATTGATAATAATGGTATTTCTGGATTTGAAATGTATTACGATAAGGAACTTAGAGATACAAAAAAACTATCAATTCCAATTAAATTGTCATTAAAGACTAATATTCAATATTTAATACATGAAGAGTTGTCCAAAGGAATCAAAGATTTTTCAGCTTCGGGTGCGGCAGCTATATTAATGGAAGCACATACTGGAAAAATAATTTCAATGGTTTCTCTTCCTGACGTAGATGGCAATGATAGAAAAGAAATTAAAGAAAAAAAATATTTAAGCAAGACAACGAAAAGTTTATATGAGCTAGGTTCTGTATTTAAAACATTTACTATCGCGAGCGCTAT
Source organism: Pelagibacteraceae bacterium (assembly GCA_008638025.1). Taxonomy (GTDB): domain Bacteria; phylum Pseudomonadota; class Alphaproteobacteria; order Pelagibacterales; family Pelagibacteraceae; genus IMCC9063. The sequence continues at coordinate 3,135 of VTPF01000018.1, forward strand.
AGATAATAAAATTATAGGTAAAAACGATCTTTTTTCTGATTTAAGACAGAGAGTTTATTGTGGAAAATTTCCGATTGATGAATATAGATGGGACAAATCCAAAAAAAACCTTACAGTCGAGCAAATATTAGTTAAGTCCTCTAATATTGGAACAATAGAAATTATAAAAAAAAATGGGCTTGAAGCTCATCAAAAGTTTTTAGAAAATTTGGAAATTTTTGAAATGCCCAAGTTAGAAGTTGTAGAATTATCTAAGCCTAATAAAAATAGGTGGGGGAAGTGCAATACATTTACTTCAGGTTTTGGTCATGGAATTAGTACTACATTATTACAATTGACTAGAGCTTATGCATCAATTGTAAATGGGGGGGAGCTTCCAAATGCGAGCATTCTTTTAAATTCTGAGGTTCAAAAAAGAAGAGTAATAAGTGAGAAAACAAGTCAATTAATGAATGACATGTTAAGAGCAAATGTAGACAAAAAAAATAAAACAGAAGGAAGTGGTAGAAATGCCGATATAAATGGCTATTTTGTTATTGGAAAAACTGGAACAGCTCAAAAGCCTTCCGAGACAGAAAAAGGCTATTCAAAAGAAATTGTAAATATTTTTGCCTCAGCGTTTCCGCACCCAAAACCTAAGTATGTTCTGACAGTTTTGATAGATGAGCCTAATGGAGCCCCACAAATATGGAAACACTCAAGAAGGGAAGCGGGCTGGAATGCCGTATATATAGCAGGACGCATTATACAAAAAATTGGTCCTAGTTTAGCCATAAATGATCTAGATTTAGTTAAGTTCCATGCATCAAATTCAAAATATAATTAAAAATAAAAACTATTCCTGCGATTCAAGACTTGTAAAAAAAAATGATATTTTTTTTGATTTAGAAAGCTCTAAAAATCAAAATGGTAAATATCTTCCAGAAGCTTTGAAAAAAAAACCATTTAAAATCATAACTGAAAATAATCAATTGAGAAATAATTTAAATTATATTGTCGTCAACGACATAAAATTATTTTTTAAAAAAATGGTTATAGATAAATTTAAAAACAAACCAAAATATATGTTTGCAGTTACAGGAACTAATGGAAAATCATCAATAGCATATTTTTTTTTTAAAATTTTAAGAAATTTAAAATATAAAGTAGGATCAATAGGAACGTTAGGAGTTTATTCAAATAATAAAATTATTAATAGCAATTTAACTACACCAAGTTTTTTAGATAATCATAAGATTTTTAACAATTTTTTTAAGAAAAACATAAAATATTCCATCATAGAAGCCTCAAGCCATGGTCTTAAACAAGCAAGATTAGAATCCATGCTATTTTATGGAGGTATATTTACTAATTTTACCAGAGATCATTTAGATTATCACAAAACTTTTAAAGACTATTTAGAATCTAAATTAATTTTATTTAAAAAGTTAATCAAAAAAAAAGGTTATATAATAAGTAATTCAGAAATTGACCAATTTTCTATATTAAAAAAAATTGCTAAAAATAAAAAATTAAAAATATTATCATTAGGAAATAATGGCAATACGATAAAAATTATATCGTCAAAAAATAGAAAAAATTTTATTTTATTAAAAATTAATGCATTAAACAAAATATATAATCTTAAATTAAATTTAATTGGTAGATTTCAGGTGGAAAATTTTTTGCAAGCAGTTATATCAATTAAATCCATGGGTATTAGTTTTGATAAAATTTTTTCAAGTTGTTCAAAGATAAAAAATCCAGTTGGACGGTTGCAATTGATAAGTAAAAATAAAAAAAATGTAATTATTGATTATGCTCATACACCCGACGCACTAAGAAAAACTATTAATGAAATTAAATTATTTTTCGACAAAGAGGTAAATTTAGTTTTTGGATGCGGGGGTGATAGAGACCGTGGAAAAAGAAAAGTCATGGGGTCGATTGCAAATAAATTATGTAAAAAAGTATATATAACAGATGATAATCCGAGATATGAAAATGCTGCTTTTATTAGAAATGAAATAAAAAAAAGCTGCAGTAAAGGCATTATTGTTCCTTCAAGAGAGAAGGCAATTATGAAATCAATTAAAGATACAAGAAATGAAATTTTATTAATTTCAGGAAAAGGTCATGAAACGTATCAAATTATTAAAGATAAAAAATTTTATTTTTCAGATTTCAAATGTGTTAATAAATATTTAAGATAAATGAATTTAAATAATCAAGATATAAAAATAATTTTTAATAAAAAATATTTAAAAAGAAATTTTAATATAAATAATTCTAAAATTAATAGTAAAGAAGTAAAAAAAGGGTCAATTTTTTTTGCAATTAAGGGCAAGAATACAGATGGTCATTTTTATATCAAAGAGGTTTTAAAAAAAAAAGCTGATATTGTTGTTGTTAGAAATAATTTTAAAATACCAAATTATAATAAAGATAAGTTTATTAAAGTACTATCACCATTAAAGTTTTTAAATAGAACGGCTCATTACGTAAGAAAAAAATCAAACGGTACCTTTATTGGGATTACCGGGAGTTATGGAAAAACTACCTTAAAGTCCATGTTACAATTTTTTCTTTCAAAATATGAAAAAACTTATAGTTCTCCAAAATCATTTAATAATCATTTTGGATTGCCTCTTTCTTTATCGAATACCCCAGGCAAAAGTAAATATAATATTTTTGAGCTGGGAATGAGTCACAAAGGGGAAATAAATAATCTTTCTAAAATCTTATGTCCTGATATTGGCATCATTACAAATATAGGTCCAGCTCACCTTGAAAATTTTAATAATTTAAAAGAAATTTGTTTTGCTAAAGCAGAAATAATGAATCATATAAAAAAAAATGGAACAGTTTTTTTAAATAATGATGATTTTTATTTTAAAACTCTTTTTCAAATTGCTAAAAAAAAGAATTTAAAAATTATATCTTTTGGAAGTTCGTTTAATTCAAATATAAGAATAATAAAAAAAATAATTAAAAATAATAAAAATTTTTTAAGAATAAAAGTTTTTAATAAAAACTATAATTTTGAAATTAATAATTTTAATAATAGTTTTGTAAAAAATTTTCTTATTACCGTAAGTATTCTTAACTATTTAAAACTTGATTTGAAAAAAACTTTGCAATATGCCAAAAAGTTACCGATACCTGCTGGTAGAGGAAATTTATTAATAAAAACTTTTAGAGGAAAAAAAATTTCAATAATTGATGAGAGTTATAATGCGAATCCAATATCAGTTGATAATGCAATCAATAATTTTTGTTTATTGAATACTAAAAAAGAAAAAATTGTAATTATAGGAGACATGCTAGAATTGGGTTCGAAATCTAAATATTATCATCAACAACTGGCAAATTCTTTAAGTCACAAAGCTATCAAAAAGATTTATTTAATTGGAAAAGAAGTAAAAAATACTTATAAAAAGTTAAAGCAAAGTAAGAATTGTTTTTTATACAAAAATATAAATGATTTTAGAAAAAAATTTTTTGAAATGTTGCATCCAAATTCGTTATATTTGATAAAAGGCTCAAATTCAGTTGGGTTAAATAAGTTACTAAGCGAGGACTTTAAGTAATGCTAAATTATTTTTTTTCTTATCTTTCTAGCGATTACAGTATTTTTAATGTTTTTAAATATATAACTTTTAGAACAGGACTTTCTATATTTACATCTCTTGCTTTGGTTTTGTTTTTTGGAAATTATTTTATTAATTATTTAAATTCATCTAATCATTTTAACCAGCCTATAAGAGATGATGGACCTGTCAGTCACATTATTAAAAAAGCTAGCACGCCAACATTTGGTGGAGTGTTAATTATTTTTTCAGCTACATTTAGCTCAATATTATGGTCAGACATAAAGAATATATATGTTCTTATTTCTATTTTTTCAATTTTAAGCTTTGCTCTAATTGGTTTTTTAGATGACTATTTAAAAATAAAAAAAAAAAATTCCTCTGGTATTAAAGCTAGGTACAAATTTTTACTTCAAATTCTTTTTGCATTAATGATTGTATATATCATAAATATTTCTACAGCAGACAATATAAGAAATATTTTACACTTGCCATTTTATAAAAATTTAATTTTTGATTTAGGAACTTTTTATATTTTTTTTGGAATCGTTGTTATTGTTGGTTCGTCCAATGCAGTTAATTTAACCGATGGACTAGATGGACTGGCAACAGTACCCGTTATTTTAGTTTGCCTAACTTTTATTTTAATTACCTATTTAGTAGGTAATATAATTTTTTCAGATTATTTAAAACTAACATATATAAAAAATACAGGTGAACTTTGCATTGTCCTAGGATCCATAGTTGGAGCATGTCTAGGTTTTTTATGGTTCAATGCTCCACCAGCAAAAATATTTATGGGTGATACTGGATCCTTAGCTTTAGGCGGTTTTTTAGGAACAGTTAGCTTGATTACTAAGCATGAAATAGCTTTGTTTATCGCTGGTGGTTTATTTGTACTAGAGGCTTCCTCAGTAATTATTCAAGTAATTTCTTTTAAACTGTTTGGGAAAAGAATTTTTAGAATGGCTCCTCTCCATCATCATTTTGAAAAAAAAGGCTGGGAAGAATCAACTATTGTGATTAGATTTTGGATTATTTCTGTAATTCTTGTGTTAGTAGCCCTTTCTACATTGAAACTTAGATAATGGTTCCATTAAAAAATTTAAAAAATAAAAAAATTTTAATTTTTGGCGCTGGACTTTCAGGTCTTTCAACAATTAAAAAATTAAAAAATAAGGTGAAAGATTTATCTTTTTGGGATGATAATCTAAAAATCAGAATGCAAGTTAAAAAAAATTTTAATTTAAAATCCGATCCAAGATTTTTTTTAAAATTTTTTGATTATATAATAATGAGTCCTGGTATTGATATATATCAACATTCTAAAAAAAAATTTTTTAAAAAAAATTTCTCTAAAATTATTACCGATATTGATATATTTACTAGCTCAATAGACTTAAAAAAAAATAAAGTAATTTTAATTACAGGAACAAATGGGAAATCAACTTTTTCTAAGTTACTTTATCATGTCCTAAAGAATAAAAATAAAAATACCCACCTTTTGGGGAATTATGGAGAGCCTGTATTAAATTATAAGCAAAATAAATATAAAAATTATTATATTTTGGAATTATCTTCTTATCAAATTGAGTATTCTAAGTTTTTAAGATCTAATGTTTGTTCAGTCTTAAACATTACACCAGATCATTTGCAAAGGCATAAAAATTTTTCTAATTATATAAATATTAAATTAAGAATTTTTGATTCATTAATAAATACAGGTGTTGGCTATGTTAGCGAGAGCTTTCCATTCTTTGATAAAATTAAAAACAAAAAAGTTTATAAAGCAAAGCTATTAAATAAAATTTATTTAAAAAATAAATTTTTAAATAAAGAAACTTTTATAAGCAGTATATCAATCACTTACAAAATATTAAAATTTTTAAAAATTTCTGATAAAGTTATTTTTAAAAGTTTCACAACCTTTAGGCCTCTACCGCATAGACAAGAATTTGTAAAAAAAATTGGAAATATTATTTTTATAAACGATTCCAAGGCTACAAATTTTGAATCATCTAAATTCTCTTTAGAGTATTATAATAATATTTATTGGATTGTTGGTGGATTATTAAAAAAAAATGACAAACTAAAATTATCTAATTTTGTGATTGGTAAAATTAGACAAATATATTTAATTGGTAAAAACATGACCTTTCTTAATTCTCAATTGCCAAAAAAAATAAATAAATCTAAATGTAAAACATTAATTAACGCTGTTCATAAATCTTTTAAAGATGCCAAGAATTCTGGTTTAAAAAATAGTGTCGTTTTATTAAGTCCGGCAGCAGCTTCTTTTGATCAATTTGATAACTTTGAACATAGAGGGAATGAATTTAAAAAAATAGTAAGAAATATTTAAAATGTTTAAAAGATATGACACAAGTCAGCTAGCAATTTGGTGGAGACAAATTGATAAAGTAATATTAATACTTGGGATTATTTTGCTTTTAAGTGGTAATATTTTTAATTTTTTATCTACCTCAAATATTCCATCTGAAAAAATTTATGATAGCAAATATTTTTTGTTTTATAAGCATTTTATTTTTTCAATTTCAGGTTTTTTAATCTTAGTTGCTTTTTCCTTTATCAGGGATGATAAAATCAAACTTTACTCAATTTTAGGTTTTGTTTTTTTTACTCTTTTATTAGTCTTGGTTTATTTTTTTGGTATAGATGTCAAGGGATCTCGCAGGTGGCTAAATCTTTTTTTTTTAAGAATTCAGCCTGTGGAGTTTGTTAAGCCTTTTCTGATATTAGTAATCGCAGCAATTTTAACTATTAAAAAATATTCTCCAAATATTAAGTTTTTTTTTTCATGCCCTCCCGTTTTTTTCGTAGCTGCACTTCTATTATTTCAGCCAGATTATAGTCAAACTTTACTTGTACTTACAATTTGGATTATTATGGTGTTTATTTCTGGAATTAGTATTTTTTTTATTTCAATTATATCCGGGATTTTAATATCTTTAATGGTTTCAATTTTATTCTTTTTTAGAGAAAATTTTTTTTATATTTTCGATAGGTTGTTAAGTTGGGTTGGAAAAGTTGAGATATCTTACCAATCAGAGCAAGCATTAAATGCAATAAAAGCAGGTGGTTTTTTGGGAAGAGGAGTGGGAGAGGGAATACTTAAGGAAAAAGTTCCCGAAGCTCATACAGACTATGTAACTTCCGTTATAGCTGAAGAATATGGGATATTAATTGTTTTGGTTATATTTTTGATAGTTACAATGCTTGTAATTAGAATTTTTTCTAAAATTAGAATCGCAAATAAAGATTTTAACAAATTATCTTTATTGGGAATTTCATGTTTAATAATTTTACAATCATTTATTAATCTGGGTGTAACTATAAATATATTACCATCTACTGGAATGCCGTTTCCATTTATTAGTTATGGAGGATCATCCATTATTGGCTCATGTATGGCATTAGGTTTGGCTTTATCGTTAAGTAAAAAGGTAATTTAATGAAAAATAAAATTATTATAACCACAGGAGGAACTGCCGGACATATTTATCCAATGCTAGGTCTTTATGATCATTTGTCAAAGAAAGGTTATAAAATAAATTTTGTGACTGATGAAAGGGGTAAAAAATATTTTAGCTCAAAACTGTTAAGCAAGGTAACAACTCTAAAAATAAATAGTCCATTTAATCTGTCGGGATGGTCAAAAATTTTTAGTTTTTTTAATTTATTTTTTGCGAGTATTTTTTCATTTTTTTTTTTAATT
>VTPF01000019.1 GCA_008638025.1 Pelagibacteraceae bacterium
CAGGTTTAGCGCCTTGTGCCATTTTTATCTCTATTTCATTACAATTATTTAAATAAGTGGCGGTTACTCCAAATCTTGCTGAAGCAATTTGTTTAACTCGTGAATTTGCATTATCGCCATTCTCTCTTGGTATTGCTCTACCTTCATCTTCTCCACCTTCACCGCTACAAGAAGCTCCACCTATCCTGTTCATTGCAATTGCCAATGTTTCGTGTGCCTCTTTGGATAAAGCTCCTAAAGACATGCTTCCGGATCCAAATCTTTTTCTAATGTGAGTTACAGACTCAACTTCTTCTAAAGCAATTGGTTTGTTTTTAAATCTAAAGTCTAATAAATCTCTTAAATGAATAGGGGGCATCTCGCTCATCAATTTTGAATATTTTTTGAATAAGTCATAAGATTCATTACCGACCGCAGTTTGCAAAAGATGAATAGTTTTTGCCTGATAGGCGTGAGTTTCACCTCCATGCCGATATTTATAAATACCACCTATAGGTAAAGTAATTATGTTATCAGAATAAGTTGCATCATGTTGTTTTCTAATCATGTCTTCAATTCCAGAAAGTCCAATTCCTGAAATTTTAGATTCTAATCCAGGAAAATAATCAGCAACCAATCCTCTACTTAATCCTAAAGACTGAAAATTTAATCCTCCACGATATGAACTAATTACTGAGATTCCCATTTTAGACATAATTTTTAACAAACCATCATTGACTGCCTTGATGTAACGGCTAACACATTCTTCAAAAGAAAATTTACCAAATAAACCTTTTTCAAATCTTTGGTAAATTGAGTCAAACGCTAGGTAAGCGTTGACGGTAGTTGCGCCCGCACCAATCAAAACTGCATAATAATGAGTGTCTAAACATTCAGATGATTTAACATTGATGGAAACAAATTTTCTCAAGCCTTTTTTTACCAAATAAGACTGAACTGAGCCCACTGCAAGAATAGCAGGTATACATATTCGCTCTTTGGAGAGATTTTCATCAGAAATAATTAAGTGTTTTTTACCAGATCTGATACTAAACTCTGCTTCTTTTTGAATTCTTTCTATTTCAGATTTAAGATTTAGATTTTTATTATTTTTTTCAAAACTTATATCAATATATTGAACATTTTCATTTCCAAAAATATCAAACAATTTTTTAAATTGAGAATTAGAGAGAACTGGGCTTTCCAAAACATAACTTTTTTGTTCTGTTAAACGATCGTCTAAGATGTTCTCTAAATTTCCAAACCTTGTATTTAAGGACATCACTCTATTCTCTCTTAAAGAATCTATAGGAGGGTTAGTTACTTGGCTGAAATTTTGCCTAAAAAAGTTTGAAAGAGGCCTGAATTTGCTTGATAAAACAGCTATAGGGGTATCATCTCCCATTGAGCCGACAGCCTCTTTTTCATCTTCAATCATCGGATGTAAAATACTTTCTAGATCTTCTATGGTGAAACCTGCCATGAACTGTCTTTGTCTAAGTTCAGTTCCTTCAAAGTTATTTTTTTCCCTAATGTTGTTCAAAGATTTGCTAAGCTCAATATGATTAGAGGCAAATTTTTTATAAATAGGATTTGATGATAAATGATTCTTGGTTTTTTCATCATTATAATATTTACCTTTATCCAAATCTAAAGATATCATTTGGCCTGGACCAACTCTTCCTTTGAAAGAAATATTATCTTCTGATACTGGGATCATTCCTGTTTCAGATCCTGCAAAAAATAATTTATCTTTAGTAATAGTAAATCGTAATGGCCTTAGACCATTTCTATCAGAGGCAGCTACTACCCACTTTCCATCACAAGCTGCTATTGCAGCCGGACCATCCCATGGCTCAATTAAAGAATTTAAATAATTGTACATTTCACGATGAGGCTTAGGAATAATTTTGCTTTTTTTTGACCAAGCCTCTGGTATTAACATCATTTTTGCAACAGGAAGAGACCTTCCTGTTCTCACCAATAATTCAAAAGCAGCATCTAAAGAGGCTGTATCTGAATTTCCAGATTTAATAATAGGTTTTAAATCTTCAATATTATTAATTAATTTACTTTCCATTCCTGCTTCATGAGTCTTCATCCAATTAACATTTCCCTTAAGTGTATTAATTTCACCATTGTGAGCTATAATTCTAAATGGTTGCGCTAATTCCCAGGATGGAAAAGTATTAGTAGAAAATCTTTGATGAAAAATTGCAAAACGAGATACAAATCTGTCATCGGCAAAATCTGGATAAAAATCACTTAAGTTCTGAGCCAAAAACATTCCTTTATAAATAACTGTTTTTGCACTAAATGAACAAATATAAAATTCTCTTAATTGCTCTTCTGTAGATCTTTTTTCAATTTTTTTTCTTACAGCAAATAATAATCTTTCTAATTCTTCATCAGAAAATTTTTGATTCGTTGTAAATAAAAGTTGTTCAATTTCAGGTCTGGTATCATTAGCTTTTTGACCTAGAACTTTTGCATTTACAGGAACTTGCCTCCAACCAAAAATATAAAAATCATTTTTAAGAAGCTCTTGTTCAACTAAGGTACGACAACGTTCCTGTTCTCCAAAATTATTTCTTGGCAAAAATATCATTCCTACGCAAAGCTTTTGGTTATCTCTCAAAGAATGACCTGTAGAATTTATTTTGTCTTCGAAAAACTCTTTGCTAAACTCAAAATGTATTCCTGCGCCATCTCCGGTTTTTCCATCAGCATCTACCGCTCCTCTATGCCAAACTGCTTTCAAAGCATTAATTCCATTAATAATCACGTCTCTTCTGGCTTTTCCATTCATAGAGGCTACGAAGCCTACTCCACAAGCATCATGTTCCTCCGCAAAGACATTGTTATCATTTAACAATTTTAAATTTTTTAAATAACGATCTTTCATTATGCAGCTCTAATAGATGATTGTTCTCTTTTAACGGTTAAATATTTATGAATTTCTTTTGCAGCGTCTCTTCCATCTCTAATGGCCCATACAACTAAAGAAGCTCCTCTGACAATATCTCCAGCTGCAAATACTCCTCTAATATTTGTTCGCATAGTTTTCAAATCTGTCTTAATTGTACCCCATCTAGAAACCTCAAGCTTTGGCTCTGAAAATAAAGTAGGAATATCTTCAGGATCAAAACCCAGCGCTTTAATAACTAGATCCGCTGGCAAATCTTCATGAGCACCTTGAATAATTTTAGGAGATTGTCTGCCTGAAGAATCTGGCTCACCCAATCTTATTTTATCATAAATAACTTTTTCAACTTTTTCTTTTCCTATAAATTCTTTAGGGCTAGATAACCAAATAAATTTAATACCTTCCTCTTCAGCATTTTGCACTTCTCTTTCGGATCCTGGCATATTTTTTTTATCTCTTCTATATAAACAAGAAACTGATTTTGCCTTTTGTCTGATTGCAGTTCGCACACAATCCATAGCCGTATCTCCACCACCTATAACAACAACATTTTTTCCTTCTGCATTTAACATTCCATTATCAAAATCAGGAACCTTATCTCCTAATCCTTTTTTATTTGAAGCTGTCAAAAACTGCATTGCTGGAAAAATATTTTTTAATCCTTTTCCTGGAATATCAATTTCTCGAGCTTTATAAACACCTGTTGCAATTAAAACTGCATCATGCTTTTCTTTCAACTCTTCTAAAGTTGATTCTTTTCCGACTTCAAAATTTTGAACAAACCTAATTCCACTATCTTGATAAAGTTTAGTTCTTCTTTGTACGGAGGATTTTTCTAATTTAAAGTTAGGTATTCCATAAATTAATAAACCTCCAGCTCGATCATAACGATCATAAATAGTAATTTGATAGCCTTTCTGTCTTAGTTGTTCCGCGGCTGCCAAACCTGCTGGTCCTGCGCCTATAATTCCTACAGATTCTTTTAACTCTTTTTCTGGTTTTATAATTTCTACCCAACCATTTTTCCAAGCAGTGTTCGTAATATATTTTTCTACAGCACCAATTGTAACTGTTCCATGACCTGACTGTTCAATGACACAATTGCCTTCGCATAACCTATCTTGAGGGCAGATTGAGCCACAGACTTCTGGCATTGAATTTGTTGAAGAAGACAATCTGTAAGCTTCTTCCAGTCTTCCTTCGGCAGTTAATTTTAGCCAATCAGGAATATTATTGTGTAATGGGCAATGAACTTGGCAAAATGGAGTTCCGCACTGAGAACATCTGCTAGCTTGTTCAGATGCCTTGTTTTCAATAAATTCTTTATAAATCTCATGGAAATTAGAAATTCTTTCTAAAGATTTAATTTTTGTAGGAGTTTCCTTGTTAATTCCCACAAATTTAAGCATTTTTTCAGTCATTGGTATTTCTGTTAATAAAAATCATTTTATCCCAATTTTTACAAAAAAAACAACAATAAACTGTTTTTTTGGTTATCATAAAGATAACTATTTTATCAATTTATGCTTAAAAATATCAAAACGTTAAAATAAAAACAGAGAAAAGTATCAAAATTGTACTAATTTTAATAAAGTTTAAGAGTTTAATTCAATAATATAAATGAATTATCAAATTAATGAGTGAAGCTTATTTTATCAAAATTCTTTTTTTATCTATTGTACAAGGAATATCAGAATTCATTCCTGTATCCAGTTCTGCTTTTTTAATTATTTTTGAAAATATTTTAGAATTAGAAAATAATAATTTACTCATCAATGTAACGATGCATGGTGGTAGCTTAGCTGCAGTGGTAATATTTTTTTACAAAGACTTAATAGGACTATTTAATAATTTTTCATTACTACTTAATTTAATAATTGCGACAATACCAATAGTTATTGTTGGTGGATTGTTCACTTATTTTCAAATCATTGATGAAATTATGAACATAGCAGTAATAGGATACGCAACTATATTTTTTGGAATTTTGTTATTTATTAGTGACAAAAATAAAGAAGAAAAATCATTTAATAGATGCATTTCTCACAAACAATCTTTAATTATTGGTCTATATCAAGTTTTAGCTTTAATACCGGGAACCTCGAGAAGTGGTATCACTATAACTGCTGCAAGATTTATGAAATTTAATAGAGTGGATGCTGCTAAATTTTCTTTTTTATTATCTATACCCACTCTTTCTGCAGCATTTATTTTAAGTTCATATAAAATTTATAAACTAGAAGAAGTTAGTTTTAATTTATTAGCTTTAGTTGCTTTTATTTTTAGTTTTTTATTTTCATTAATAACAATAAAATATTTTTTAATTTTTTTAAAAAAATTTAGCTTAAATGTATTTGTTGTTTTTAGAATATTATTAGGAACTATACTGTTGGCTTTTTACTACTCTAATTACTGAACTGACCTTTTGGTCTAAAAACTTTTAAATAAGAAGACAAAACACTTTCTATTCTCGCAGGCATTATATTTAAATCTTGAAATGTTTTTGCATTGCCAGAAAGAACATTGTCACCTTCTTCTAAAATTTTAACTTGGTCAATAGTTAAAACAGGTTTTGGCAAAAGTTGAAGAAAAAATGCCTGAAACTTTCCAATAGAAAACGGTATCGGAATTATTAATCTTTTTTTTCTAATTTCCTTTAAAAGCAACTCAATTAATTCTCTAAAAGAATAAATTTTACTTCCAGCAAGCTCATAGGTTGCTTGTTTAATATTTTCACAAATTATATGATTAACTGCTATAGCAATATCAGTAACACAAACTGGTTGAAATTTAGTTTCAGATCCTACTAGAGGTATTATGGGTAAAATATTAATAAGTTTTGCAAACATATTAAAAAAATTATCTTTAGGTCCGATAATAATACTAGGTTTGATAATCACACTATTGTGAAATTTATTTTTTACTTCTTGTTCACCAATATATTTACTGTGAATATATTTAGACTGAGAATTAGCTTTAACACCAAGAGAAGAAAAGTGAATTAATGTGCCTTTATTACAAACTTTTGAAAAAATACTTGCTAGTTTTTTGGGAAATTGAAAATGGAGTTCATCAAATTTTTGAGATCCATTTTCGTACAATATTCCTATTAAGTTTATGCATATGTCGGCGTTTTTTAAAAAATTCTCAATAGCCTCATCAGATCGTATATCAATTTTTTGAATCTCGACTTGACCAATATCTCCAAAAACCTTTAGATTTTGGGCTAAGTATGGGTTTCTAGTTGCAATTTTTATTTTAAAATTATTTTTTATTAATTTTTGAACTATTGCCTCTCCTACAAAACCAGTGCCCCCAAAAAGGCATACTGTTTTGCTATAATTTTTATTATTCATGTTATATACAATTTATAATTGAAAAATTAAATTTCATACAAAATATTATGAAGATTACATTATATCAAAATGATTTACCCGAAAATCACAAACTATCAAAGGCCAAAAGTGTAGCAATAGACGCTGAGTCTCTTGGATTAAATTATCTCGGTAGAGATAAGCTATGTTTATTACAACTGTGCGCAGGAAATGATGAAATTTTTATAATTCAATTTGATAGAAGTAATTATAAAAGTCCAAATCTTTGTAAAATATTAAAAAATAAAAATATCTTAAAAATTGCTCACTTTGCTAGATTTGAAATTGGAATTTTAAAACACTACCTAAAGGTAAGTATTAAAAATATTTATTGTACAAAAATTGCTTCTAAACTCTGCAGAACATATACGGACAAACATGGGTTGTACGATATAACTAAAGAGCTTTTAAATATTACTCTTAATAAATCTCAACAATCCTCAGATTGGGGTTTAAAAGAATTAAGTGAGGAACAAAAACAATATGCTGCGCTAGATGTTTTTTACCTTCATAAGCTAAAAGAAAAATTAGATGTAATGCTAGAGAGAGAAAATAGAACCAATTTAGCAAAACGATGTTTCGATTTTTTACCTACTAGAGCAGCGCTTGATTTAAATGGTTGGAGTGAAGATATATTTAGTCATTAAATATGAATAATAAAAAAATAATTAATATTGCTCAAGAAGTTATCAATACAGAGATAGCTGCATTAAAAAAATTACAAAAATCTATTGGAAAATCTTTCTGTCAGGCAATAAATTTAATTTTAAATACAAATGGAAGAATAATCTGTTGTGGCGTAGGTAAATCAGCAAAAATTTTAGAAAAAATATCAAGCACTTTGTCTTCAATTGGTATTTCTAGTTTTACACTTGATCCAACTGATGCTGGACACGGTTCACTCGGAGCAATTAAAAAACAAGATATTTTAATCATTGCCTCCTTTAGTGGTGGAAGTAGTGAATTAAATAATATTTTAAAATATGCAAAAAAAAACGCAATAAAAATAATAGGAATAAGTTCCAATGCTACTTCCAACTTAATACAGATTAGTAACGTAAAAATTTTAATGCCAAAAGTTGTAGAGGCAGGAAATAAAAATTTAGATATGATACCAACTAGCAGTTCCACGAATCTATTGGCTCTAGGCGACTGTCTTGCTATTAGTTTAGCCTCCCGAAATAATTTTAATAAAAAAAAATTTGGAAAACTTCACCCAAGCGGTTCGTTAGGCAAAAACTTATCTGAAATATCAGAAATAATGATTACTGGAAAAAAAATTCCGACTGTCTCAATTAATTCTAAAATAAAAGATGTTGTTTTAAAAATTTCTATTGGGAAATTGGGTTGTGTAGTTGTTTTAAAAGATAAAAAAATATGCGGCTTTATTTCAGACGGTGATATGAGCCGTGCAATAAAAAAATATCATAATATTTTTGATAAAACTGCTAAAGATATTATGTCGAAAAGACCAAAAACAATATCCAGCAAATACTTAATCATTGATGCACTAAAACTAATGAATAGCGAAAAAATAACTACTCTTATAGTTGCTAAAAATAAAAAAATTTTAGGCTTGGTTCATTTGCACAATGTTTTATCTTATCTAAACTCATAAATGTTATTAAAAAAAACAGCAAAAATTACCTTAATTTTTTTAACTTTTTTTCTTTTATATTTTTTTTATTATTATTTACCTTCTCAAAACAAAGGTGCGATAGAAGTCGACAAAGCTGAAATTCAAAAAATTCAAACTAATGACAAAACTGAGAGCAAAAACACCTTCACAAATACCGAATACAAAAATCAGAGCAATAACGGACAAATTTTTACAACTAGAGCAAAAGAATCTTATATCGCTCAGAACAGTCCTGATCTCATCCATTTAATTGAGCCATACTCGTTTACAACAATGAAGAAAGATCAATCATTAATTGAAATATCTTCTAAGACAGGACTATTTGATAAAGAAAAAAAAATCACCTTATATGAAAAAAATGTTGTCATTAAAAATAAAAATTATCTTATTACTGCAAATCTAGCTAGGCATTTTTCAGAACGTAATATGATAATTATAGATGGTAACGTAGTTATGAAAGATCTAACTTTTGGATTATCTCATGTTCTTTATTGTGATACAGTAGAAATTGATACGATTACAAATAATGCTACTGCATTTATGAAATCTAAAAAAGATAAAGTAATTGCAAAAAAATATAAATGAAAAAAGAAAAAATTACAATTACAGCTTCTCTGGCAGCAGAAAAAAAACAAGATATGCCAAACATTTTATTACTAAAAAAAGATTCTGCGAAGGAAAGGAAAGTTCAGACTTCTAATGAAAATAAAACAAATACATTTATTTTAAAAAAAAAATTTATGATTGTAGATAATATAAAAGATAATGTATTTAGTCTTAACCAGAATAATAACAAAGTTCTAGAAGTAATAAAAATTTCAAAATCGATAGCCAAAAAACCTATATTAAAAAATATATCCTTAAAGTTAGAACCTGGAAAAATTGTTGGCCTGCTTGGACCTAATGGATCTGGAAAAACTACATTATTTAATTTAATTATTGGAAAAATTTTTCCTGACGAGGGAAGGATCACCTTTAATAACGAATTAATTAACGATATGCCCATTCACTTAAGGAGCCTAAAGGGAATAAGTCTTTTAGAGCAACACAAAGGTCTTTTTGGAAACATGACGGCTGAGGAAAACTTATTTGCAATTCTTGAATTGCACATTAGAAATAAAGAAAAAATCTACGAGAGAATTGATAGCTTGCTAGCTTATTTTGATTTGGGTTACCTAAAAAACACAAAAGCAAACTTTTTATCTGGCGGAGAATACAAAAAAGTTTCGATTCTTCAAAGAATATGTAATCCAAATATAACCACTTTATTACTAGACGAACCCTGTGCAGCCTTAGATCCTTTGTCCATTAATTCATTAAAAAACTTTATATTAGAATTAAAAAACATGGGTCTTTCAATATTAATCACGGACCATAACTACTGGGCGATAGAATCTATTTTGGATAAGGCTTATTTGATTAAAGACGGTCAAATTTTAGTGGAGGGCACTACGGAAAAAATATCTAACGATAAAAATGCAATTAAGTACTATCTAGGAGGAAGTTTTAGATTTTAATCAGGCTTTATATCTTCGTTAGATTCTTCAATATCTTTTTGATCATCCAAGCTTATAATGTCATCTGAATCAACGTCTTCAGAATTGTCAATATTGTCCAAATCTTCTATTTTCTTTTTAGGTTCTGGTTTTGTAATGATCGCAGCAGCCTGCCTTAGATTCAAATCTTCTGGAATATATTCAACTGAACAAACTGGACATAAAATTTTACCTTTTTTGTTCATGGAATAATATTTAGTTCCACACTCGCAAAAAATTTTAATACCCCAATTTTTATCAGCCATATATTATTAATTTGTAATAATTAGAGTGCATTTATATAATTCATTTACAAATGGCAAATAAAAAATGGTTTTCACCTACAAATAACATCTCTATTCAAGGATCTATCGATCTTCCAGGGGATAAATCGGTTGGTATTAGATCAATAATTATTTTATCTCAAAGCTTTGGTATTTCCGAAATTCACAATGTGTCTAACGGTGAAGATGTGCAAACTGCAATTCAAGCGATTAGAAAACTAAATATTACTATAAAAAAAATTGGGCCTAACTCTTATAAAGTTTTTGGTCTTGGAATTGGTTTTAAAAAATTCAAAGGAACAATAAATTTCAACAATAGCGGGACTACTTTAAGGTTGTTAACTGGATTGCTAGCCACCTCGCCAGTTAATGCAAAATTAATTGGGGACCAATCCTTGTCAGGAAGACCAATTAGAATAGTCCAATTGATGGAAAAATTTTTAGCAAGTTTTTATCCTAAAAATAAAAATTTTTTACCAATTCAAATAAAAGGGTACGAAGATTCAATTCAAACAGAAATTAATATTAATAAG
>VTPF01000020.1 GCA_008638025.1 Pelagibacteraceae bacterium
AAAAAAAATATTTAGAAATTCTCTCAAAATACAATATTATTTATGCATTGGGACCTGCGGGGACTGGAAAAACTTTTTTGCCGGTTGCTGTCGCAGTTAAAAAATTAATTGCTGGAGAAATAAAAAAAATAATTTTATCAAGACCAGCGGTTGAAGCTGGAGAAAATTTGGGGTTCTTGCCGGGGGACTTAAAAGATAAAATTGATCCTTATCTTATTCCATTATACGATTCTTTGAGTGAACTTATTGGCCAAGAAAAAATGAATAAAAAAATAGAAGATGGCTCTATAGAAATTGCACCATTAGCTTTTATGCGAGGAAGAACTTTAAAAGATTCTTTTGTAATTTTAGACGAAGCTCAAAATGCAACAGAAACTCAAATTAAAATGTTTTTAACCAGGTTAGGAAAAAATACCACAATGGTGGTGAATGGGGATCCAACCCAAATTGACTTACCTAATTCTAAAATCTCAGGTTTGATGAATTCTGCAAATGTTTTAAGCGGTATTGAAGAAGTAAAAATTGTTAAATTTGATGCTTCTGACGTTCAAAGACATCCTTTAGTTTCTAAAATTATTGAGGCTTATAAAAAAAATTCTTTTGATGTTTAAGCTGAATATAAATGTTGAAAGAGGGAAATGGAAAAAAAAAGTACCAGATATAGAAAAAGTATTGCTTAAAAATTTTAAGATTATTTTTAGAGTTTTTAAAAAATTTACTAATAAAAATTTAGAAGCTTCAGTATTATTGACAGATAAAAAAAATATGAAGATGCTTAATAAAAAATTTCGAAAAATTTATAAAGATACTGACGTATTATCTTTTCCTAATTATAAAAAAAATTTTTATTTAAATAAAATAAAAAACAAAACTCTGTATCTTGGTGATCTAGCTTTTTCTTATGATTATATAGAAAAACAAAAAATAGACTTTTTAGATTACTTAAATAAAATATTTATTCATGGATGTTTGCACTTAGTAGGATATGAACATAATAATAAAAAAAATTTTGAAAAAATGAACTCAATTGAAAAGAAGTTAATTTCTAAAATATGACAAATATAAAAAAAGATAGTTTTTTTGGAAAAGTTTATAGTTTTTTATTTAAGTCATCTGTTCAAAGTAATTTGAGAGAAAGTATTCAAGATGTTATTGAGGAAAGCTCAAGAAATGGTCATAAAAGTTCAAATTTAAGCAATAAAGAAAAAGTTATTTTAGAAAATATATTAACTATTAATAAATTAAAAGCTTCTGATGTTATGATTCCAAGAGCAGAAATAGTTTGCGCCCCCAATACTGCATCTTATAAAGACTTAATAGCAATTATTAAAAAAGAATCACATTCTAGGATTCCTATTTATCGAAAAGATTTAGACGATGTATTAGGAATGGTCCATATAAAGGATTTAATACAACAAAATTATAGAGAAATAGATAATGAGTTTAATTTAAAAAGTATTTTAAAAAATGTACTTTTTATTCCTCCATCAATGCCTGTATTGAATATTTTATTAAAAATGCAGTCTACGAAACTACACATGGCTCTTGTTATTGATGAGCATGGAGGGACAGATGGACTGGTTACAATCGAAGATTTGGTAGAGGAAATTGTTGGTGAAATTCAAGATGAGCATGATCACGATGAACTGGTTGAATTTGAAAAAATCAATGAAACCACCTTTATAGCAAATGCCAAAATGCAATTAGTAGATTTCGAAAAAAAAACAAATTTTAGTTTTAACGTTAATAATGTTGATACGCTAGGTGGATACGTTTTTTCTATTATAAATCGAGTGCCACAAAAGGGAGAAATTATCAAATCAAACCCAATTTATACATTTGAGATTTTAGATGCTGATCCAAGAAAAATTAAGGTTCTGAAGATTTACAAGTCTTAGAAAATGGGTATTTTTTTATCTTTTTCCAAACCAATAATATCTTTTTTTTTAGGTGTAATCATTTCCTTTTCTTTGCCACCTTATAATTTTACATTTTTATCCTTTCTAGTTATGCCTTTTTTTTTGTATTTGCTTTTTTTAAGCAGGCAGCAGTCAAGTAAATTTATTTTTTTTATTGGTTTTTTATTTGGTTATGGTTATTTTTTATCTAGTCTTTATTGGATTTCTCATTCATTAAATTTTGATGATAATTTAAAAATTTTAAAGCCTTTGGTTTTAATTTTTATCCCTTCAGTTCTTGCTTTATTTTATGGCATCACTTGTGTAGTGGTTAAAAAATTTATTTCTAATTCATTTTACTTTATTTTAGTATTTTCAACCGTATTAGGCTCTATAGAATTTTTAAGAGGTTTTTTATTTACGGGTTTTCCATGGAATTTGTTCGTATATACTTGGAGCTGGTCATTAGAAAGTATCCAAATTCTCAGTCTTGTTGGAACCTATTCTTTAAATTTTTTGTCATTAATTATTTTTTGTTTCCCCTTTTTACTATTTAACAAACCTAGCTATAAAAAATTTTTTTTTATAAATTCTTGTATTTTTTTGATTTTATTTTCTAACTATTGTTTTGGCATTTACTCATTAAAAAAAAATAATTTAGCTAAAATTCCAGATTTTAAAATTGTTCTTTTACAACCAAACCAAAATATTGAAGATTTGCAAAAAGATAATGGATATTCATTGTATGTTGATAAATTAATAAATTTAAGTGATCCCAAAAAACACAAAGAACAAAATATTTTGTTTGTATGGCCAGAAGGGGTTTTTTTTAATTCTTCAGAAATTGTTCAATATTCTGATTTATTTAGTAATAATTTTTCAAGTAATCATGCAATAGTTTTGGGTGCAACCAAATATGAAGGTGATAGTTTTTATAATAGTCTTTTGTTATTAAATAATAGTGCCAAGGTAATTTCTTCATATGATAAAATAAAGTTAGTGCCTTTTGGAGAATTTGTTCCCTTTCATGATTTCTTTGAAAAAATAAATCTAAAAAAAATTACATTTGGATACGGATCTTTTTCCAATGGAAAAATTAGAAAACCTATCAGACTAAGTAATGGTATAAATTTTTTGCCCCTCATTTGTTATGAAGTAATTTTTTCAGGAATGATAAATTTAGAAAAAGAAAATTATGATTTTATTTTAAATATTTCTGAAGATGGTTGGTTTAATAAATCTATAGGAACTATACAGCATTTTGTTCATTCGCAGTTTAGGGCTATCGAAGAGGGAAAGCATATTATTCGTACTACTAACCAAGGAATTAGCGGAAGTATTATGCCCAATGGTTATGTTGATAAAAGTATAAATTTTGATGAAATATCAAAGGTTATTGTTGATATTTATAAAAAAAATGAAAAAACTTTTTTTAGCATTTACTTAAATAAAGTTTTTTATTTACTAATATTTTTAAGTTCTGTAGTTCTTGTTTTCTTTAGGAAAAAAAAATATGAATAAAAATTATATATTTACTAGTGAATCAGTTTCAGAAGGCCATCCAGATAAAGTTTGTGATATAATTTCAGATACAATTTTAGATTTATATCTATCCAAGTTTAATGAAAGTCGCGTTGCTTGCGAGACTTTAGCTACTACCAATAAAATAGTTATTTCAGGGGAAACAAGAGGTCCCAAAATAAGCTCTGAAGAAATAGAGCAAGTTGTTAGAGAGCAGATTAAGAATATTGGCTATGAACAAAAAGGTTTTCATTGGCAAAATTTAGAATTTTATAATTTTCTTCATGAGCAGTCTGCTGATATTGCACAAGGAGTAGATGCCAGTGGAAATGAAAAAGATGAGGGTGCAGGAGATCAGGGAATCATGTTTGGTTATGCATGTAACGAAACAAAAGAACTCATGCCCGCCCCCATTATGTATTCACATAAAATTTTAAAAGATTTAGCAAGAGCAAGAAAAACTGGAGAACTAAGTCTTCTTGGACCAGATTCAAAAAGTCAAATTTCTGTGGTCTATGAAAATAGCAAGCCAATAGGCGTGAGTTCAGTAGTTGTTTCCTCTCAGCACGATGAGTCTGTTGACCAAAATCAAGTTAAGGAAATGATAAGACCTTATGTAAAAAAAATTTTACCAGAAAACTGGATATGCTCGGAAGATAACTTTTATGTAAATCCTACAGGCAAATTTGTTATTGGTGGGCCAGATGGAGACACGGGTTTAACAGGTAGAAAAATTATTGTTGATACTTATGGAGGGGCCGCTCTTCATGGGGGGGGAGCTTTTTCTGGAAAAGATCCAACAAAAGTTGATAGATCAGCGGCATATATAGCAAGATATTTGGCAAAAAATATTGTTGCATCTGGAATAGTTGATAAAGCTGTCATTCAATTATCTTATGCAATTGGAGTATCTCAACCTTTGTCTATTTATTTGGATATTTTTCAAGACAATGAAAATTTAAAAAATAAAATTATTAAAGTTATAAAAAATAATTTTGATTTAAGCCCAAGAGCAATTAGAAATAAATTACAATTAAATAAGCCGATATATAAAAAAACAGCCGCTTACGGACATTTTGGACGAACACCTGAAAATGATGGATCTTTTAGTTGGGAAAAAATAGATTCTGTAGATATTTTTAAAAAGGAAGTTTAGTGATAAAGCAAAAAAATTTTTTTGGACGTATAAAAGCTCGTAAGATTTCTGAAGAAAAAAAAAAATTTTAGATTTTCATTATAATCATTTTTTATTTCACCCAGATAAATTAGTTTTATCAAAATCTATTTTTTTAGAAATTGGTTTTGGAATGGGACAAAATTTATTAGAAATTGCCACTCACAATAAGGATAGTTTGGTAATTGGCGTAGATCCATTTTTAAACGGAATTGCAAGTCTAATTGAAAACTGTGTTAATAATAAAATTAATAATGTTTTAGTTTATCCCAAACCCATTCAGGAATTTTTAGAACAATTCAAAAATATTTATTTTGAAAAAGTTTTTATTTTATTTCCGGATCCTTGGCCTAAAAAAAAACATCAAAAAAGAAGAGTATTTAAAGATAAGTTTATTCAAATTTTATTAGAAAGAATTAAAAAAAATGGAGAGATATATTTTGCAACAGACAATCAGGACTACTATGAGCAAGCACTTCATGATTTGGAGATAGTAAAAAAAACATCCCACATTTCCATTCAAAAAGTAGATAGTAATGAGCTAGTTTTGACCAAGTATTTTCAAAGAGCTAAAAAATTAGGAAATAACGTAAATTTTTTAGTTATTGTAAAATTATAATTATTAGAGTAATTTCCTCTAAAATTAACAATTAAGAAATGGGCTTAGGCCCTTTTTTTTTACTAAAAATCAAAATGCTAAATAACAGAATTGACAGCACAGAGTTGATAAGGATTGCTGATGCAGTTGCAGATGAAAAATCTATAAGTAAAGACTTAGTTCTTACTTCTATGGAGAGTGCGATAGAAAAAGCAGCAAAAACAAGATACGGAAATGAGAATGAAATATATGTTCAAATTGATAGATCTACAGGAAAAATTGAACTTGGCAGAAAATTAAAAGTAGTAGAAAAAGTAATGAATAGCCATTCTGAAATTGGTTTGAAAGAGGCTTTAGAAAAAAATAAAGATGTTAAATTAGATGATATAATCAATGAGGAGTTACCTCCCGTAGATTTTGGAAGAATCGCCGCTCAAACAGCTAAGCAGGTTATTTCTCATCAAATAAGAGATGCAGAAAGAGACAGGCAATATGAAGAGTTTAAAGATAAAGTTGGAGAAATATTAAGCGGCATAGTTAAAAGATCTGAATACGGAAATATAATTGTTGATTTGCAAAAATCAGAGGCCATCATTAGAAGAGAAGAGTTAATCCCTAGAGAAAATTTAAAAAATGGAGATAGAATCAAGGCTTATTGTTATGATGTTAGAAGAGAAAGCAAAGGTCCTCAAATATTTTTATCAAGAGCTCATCCCCAGTTTTTGGCAAAGCTTTTTTATCAAGAGGTTCCAGAAATATATGAAGGGACAATTACAATCAAATCAGTGGCAAGAGATCCTGGAAGTAGAGCAAAAATTTGCGTTCAATCCAAAGATAGCTCGATAGATCCTGTGGGAGCATGTGTTGGTATGCGCGGAAGTAGGGTCCAGGCAATTGTAAATGAACTTCAAGGAGAAAAAATTGATATTATTAATTGGACTGAGGATGCAACTTCTTTAGTTAAAAGCGCATTATCGCCTGCGGAAGTAATGAAAGTAATCATTGCTCAAGAAGAAAGAAGAATAGAAGTAGTTATTGATGAAAATAATTTAAGCAAAGCAATCGGAAGAAGAGGACAAAATGTAAGATTGGCATCAAAGCTTTTGGATTACGAAATTGATATTTTAACTGACAAAGAAGAATCAGAAAAAAGACAATCAGAATTTAAGATTAATTCTGATAAATTAATTAAAAGTTTGGAAATTGATACTACCATGGCTCAATTGCTTGTAGCAGAAAACTTTTCAACAATTGAAAAAATAGCATCCGCATCTGTCGAAGACTTTTTAAAAATTGAGGGTTTTGATGAAGAAACAGCAACAGAATTAAAAAGTAGAGCCAAAGAATTTATACAGGAAGAAGCAGAAGAAATTTCAAAAAGAGTTAAGGAATTAGGCATACAAGATGATCTTGCTAGTCACAAAGGGTTAAGTCTTGGAATGTTATTAATTCTTGGTGAAGATAATATTAAGACTTTAAAAGATTTCGCTGAACTTTCTACAGATGAACTAATAGGTGGTTATGATGAAATTAAAGGTAAAAGAGAAAAATTTGACGGTATACTTGAAGAATTTGATATTTCTAGAAAAGATGCAGATGACTTAATTATGCGAGCTAGAAAAAAAGTTTTTGATATTTAGTGAGAACTAAGGTGAAAAATAATGAGCACAAAAGAAAAGAAAAAAAAATTAACTTTAAAAAACTTTACTGGCAGTGCTCCAAGTTCTGTAAATAAAACACCTTCCCAAAAAACATCAGCAATTTTTGGAAAAAAACCCATTTTAGATAAAGAAAACGTAACAACAAATAGTATTGAAAAAAAATTAGGTACTGATGATATTAAAAAAATTGTACCTGGAACTATCGTCAGCGAACCAGAGAAACCAAGATCAACAAAAGAATGGGCAAAGAAAAAAATTCAAGAAGAATTGTCCCTCAAAGCAGACAAAAAGTCTGCAGTTAAAAAAAGAGATTATCGATTAACTATAACCAAAGCCTTATCGGAAGATGAAGAGGAAGAAAGTAGAGCTAGAAGTTTAGCGTCAGTTAAAAGAGCAAGAGAAAAACAATTTAAAAAACAATTTATATCATCTGATAGCGAAACACAGAAAATAGTAAGACAAGTAAAAATTCCAAAAGTTATTACTATTCAAGAACTAGCAAATAGAATGGCAGAAAGGGCTAGTTCTGTAATAAAATTTCTCTTAGAAAAAAATGTAAAAGTAACAATTAATCATAGCATTGATCAGGATACTGCAGAATTTATTGTTAATGAATTTGGTCATCAAATAATTAAAGATGAGGAACCTGATAAGTTGCTAAAAGAAATATTATCAAAAGACAAAAATTTAAAAAATGCAGTGCCAAGACCGCCAGTTGTTACAATAATGGGGCATGTAGATCACGGAAAGACTTCTTTATTAGATGCTTTTAGAGAAGCTAATGTAGTTGCATCAGAACATGGAGGTATTACCCAACACATTGGCGCTTATCAGACCAAAGTTAACGATAGCAATTTAATTACTTTTATAGACACCCCTGGTCATGCTGCTTTTACAGAGATGAGAGCAAGAGGCTCTAAGATTACAGATATTGTAATCCTTGTTGTGGCTGCCAATGATGGAATTAAACCTCAAACAATAGAAGCTATTCAGCATGCTAAAGCTGCTAAAGTTCCAATTATTGTTGCAATAAATAAATGTGATTTACCAGGAGCAGATGCAAACAAAGTAAGAAACCAATTGCTAGAACATGAGTTGATAGTTGAAGATATGGGGGGCGATGTTTTAAGTGCGGAGATATCTGCACTAAAAAAAACAAATTTAGATAAATTAAAAGAATTAATTATCTTACAAGCTGAATTATTGGATTTAAAATCGGATCCATCAGTGTCCGCTGCTGGAGTAGTGATTGAGTCAAAATTAGACAAAGGAAGAGGTCCAGTATCAACAGTATTGATCACTAAAGGAACTTTAAAAAGAGGAGATCTTTTTGTGAGCGGAGCGTGTAATGGAAAAGTAAGAGCTATCTATGATTATACAGGAACAGTAATTAATGAAGCTACCCCTTCAACCCCCGTTGAAATTGTTGGTTATCAAGGCGTTCCTAATGCAGGGGATGATTTTATAGTCGTAGAAGATGATTCTAAAGTAGAAGAAATTGTTGAGTTTAGAAAACAAGAATTGAAAGATAAAAAGATCGCTGCAACCAAAAAAGATGATATTTTTGGGGAAACAAGCGCGGAAGAAAGCTTTAATATTATCCTAAAAACAGACGTAAATGGTTCTTTAGAGGCTTTAGCGAACGCAATAGAAAAAATTCAAATAGAAAATATTAAACCAAAAATTATTTTATCATCAGTTGGACCTATTACGGAAACAGATGTAACTTTAGCAAAAGCATCTAAAGCTATCTTATTAGGCTTTAATATTAGACCAAATAAAGAAGCCAAAGATCTTGCGCGAAGTTACAAATTAGAAATTTTATATTTTAATATTATTTATGAAGCGCTTGATCATATAACAAAAAAAATATCAGGTTTATTAGAGCCAGAGACCCAAGAAGAAAGCCAAGGGTCTTGTCAAGTACTAGAGGTTTTTTCTGTTTCCAAAGCAGGAAAAGTTGCTGGCGTAAAAGTTACGGACGGTGAGATTAGAAACAGCTCTGAGATAAGATTAGTTCGCGATGGTACAGTTGTTTATACTGGAAAAGTAAATAGCTTGTTTAGAGAAAAAAATGAAGCCAAAGAAGTTAAAGCTGGATTGGAATGTGGTGTGTCACTCAAAGATTTTAATGATATTAAAAAAGGTGATATTTTGGAGGCATTTAAAACAATTACAATTGAAAGAGAAATTTAATGGACTATGAGAATACTTCAAAGCCATTATCTCAACGACAGCTTAAAGTTGGAGAAACTTTAAAAAAAATTATTGCTAATATTTTTATTAAAGACAAAATTATTCTACCTTCAATTTCAACTAGAAACATTACTATAACTGAAGTGAGAGTTAGTCCTGACCTAAGACATGCTAAAGTTTATTTTATTCCTCTTTCGGGAAACAAAGCAGATTTAGCACTTGAGATACTAAATCAATTTTCTTATGAGGTTAAAAAAAAAGTTCAGCCATTATGGACAGCAAAGTTCTTACCAAACTTAAGATTCGTTATAGATAGATCTTTTGACTATGCTGAAAAAATTGAAAAAATAATAATAATGAATTCTAAATAATATATGAATGGCTGGATTAATATTTACAAACCTAAAGGATTTACATCTACCTATTGCTTAAATGTTCTAAAATCTAAATTTAAGATTAAAAAATTAGGACATGCGGGAACTCTAGATCCATTGGCGGAAGGTATTTTGCCTGTGGCTACTGGAGAGGCAACAAAATCGATACCTTATTTGTCTGAAATAGAAAAAATTTATTTTTTCGAAGCTACATGGGGACAGGAAACCTCTACCTTAGACTCAGAAGGAATAATTGTTAATTCATCCGATACAATTCCTGAAAAAAAAAATATACAAAAAGTTTTAGGGTCTTTTATTGGAACGATTGATCAAGTTCCTCCAAAATATTCTGCAAAAAAAATTAATGGCGAGCGTTGTTATAATCTTGCAAGAAGTAATAAAGATTTTGAATTAAAGCCACAAAAAGTTGAAATTAAAAATCTTAAAATTATTAATCATAGCGCTAATAAAACTTCTTTTTTAGTGAAATGCGGTTCTGGTACCTACATAAGAAGTTTAGTAAGAGATATAGCTTATTCACTAAATACCTTTGGATATGCAACAAAAATAGTAAGAAGACGATACGGTCCTTTTGCTCTAAAAACCTCATTAAATATTGATTTTTTAGTTAAAAATTTAGCAAAAGAGGGTCTTGTTAAATACTTACTTGAAATTGATAAGGTTTTAATACATATACCATCCATAAAATTA
>VTPF01000021.1 GCA_008638025.1 Pelagibacteraceae bacterium
AGAAATGTGACAAAGTTTGTCTGACTTAGAGAAGGGAGATTGTTGGGACAATAAGCTCCAAGTCAGACAATACATTTTAAGTACAGGGTTAATCTGTCTACTAATTGTGCTAATCTTGTTGAATCTGAGGCAGTATAAAAGAGCTAGTTTGTTAGTCTTCTATAAAGTCCATCTTTTGTTTTGCCCTTAAATATCTCATTTACAAGAGGGTGCGAGACAGGATCATTTCTATCATCAAGAACTAAATTTTGCTCCGAAACATATGCCTCATACGTTATTTCATCATTTTCAGCCAACAGATGATAAAACGGCTGGTCCTTTCTAGGACGAGCTTCTTTTGGTATAGATTGATACCATTCTTCAGAATTATTAAACTGGAAATCAACATCATAAATGACTCCTCTAAACTCAAACAAACGGTGTCTAACTACTTCACCTATAGAAAATTTTGCTTTTTTTAATTGTTTAGGCTGCATTAATAGTTTGAAGATAGTGATGATCTATAATTAATCAAGTACTAAATATTCTAATTTAAGAACATTTCGATAGTTATTTTAGATTTTGTCGTCAAAAAATAAGGCAAAAACATTTCATTTTGCTTTCCATAAAAAATATCCACATACATTTTATTTAATTTTTTTTCATCTTCAATTTCATGACCCGAAACAGCTTTATAAGATAACTTACACTTTTGCATTGAACCTGGATAAACTAGTTTGGAAGAGTCAATCACATAATCGTTTTTATCTTTTTGGGATAAAATTAAAAAATAAACATTCTCTCCATCAAATACTTTCTGTTTTTTGTTGCAATTTAAAATATTTGATTGATTAAAAATTAAAGAACGAATTGCCGATAAAGGGTCAACACTATCTTCTAAGTCTTGTTCTTTTACAGAAACAATTTTAGTTTTAATTTTTCTTTTAGGGATGGCAATATTTTTTACTACCTTGCCCGCTTTAAAAACAATAGTTCTTAATCTTTTTGTTTTTTTTTTATCGTAAGAAAAATTATAAATAAATTGATCAGATAGATTTTCACTTGAACCCTCTCCCTTAAAATAAGAAAAAAAACCCAAAAGACCTTTGCTCTCCAGTTTAGTAATAACTTTATTCAACTCACTATAAGAAAATTGAACCTTCATAAATGGAAAATTTAACCCGTAAACATCATAATTAAATTCGCGAGCTTGCAAATGTTGTGATACAAAGTTGATTAATATAAAATATAAAATAAATTTTTTTTTCATGAATAAATCACTTGTCAAATTTATTACAGACTTTGGCCCATTGCTAATATTTTTTATTTTTTACAAAAAATATGGGATGACAGAAGCTATTTTGCCTTTAATAATTGCTACCACTATATCTATTTCGATCATTTATCTTACTGAAAAAAAAGTACCAACCATGCCGCTCGTAAGTGGTATTTTACTGGCTGCATTTGGGGGCTTAACTCTTTACTTTGATGATAAAACCTTTTTTTACATGAAGCCCACAATCATAAATTTATTGTTCGCGGCAATTTTATTATTTGGAAAAATAGTTCTTAAAGTTTCTTTTTTAAAAAAAGTTTTAGGAGAAAGCCTCAAATTAACAGATCTGGGCTGGAATATTTTAACAGATCGTTGGATTTATTTCTTTATTTTTATTGCTTTGCTAAATGAATTCGTATGGAGAACTCAATCAGAAGAATTTTGGGTTCAGTTTAAAGTATTTGGAATGATACCAATTACAATTATTTATACAATTTTTCAGGTTTCGGTAATTAACAAACATAAAATTGGTGACTAATGTTTCAGTATCAAGTCATACATAATAAAAAATTCGAAGAGGAAAAGTTTTTTAATAAAAAAGAATTAGGGGAAATATTAAATCTTTATGGATTTATGGTTTCTATGGGTGAATGGAAAGATTATGCAATTTTTATTAATAAAAATATTGTAGGATTTAATATTTATCGCAAAGCTACCGAAACACCCCTCTATCAAATTATAAAAAGCTTACACCCTAAAGATAAGAATCAAAAATATTCTATTCAAAATCAATCGGGAATTATTCTGAAAAGATCAAATAATTTAAAAAATATCTTACAAATTATAAATAAAAAGAAATTACAATTAATTAAGTGAGCCATCACAAAACGAAACTGCCTAAAAAAAATTGTAAAAAATGTGGTTTACCTTTCGTGTGGAGAAAAAAATGGCAACGTTGCTGGGAAGAGGTAAAATACTGTTCTAAAAAATGTTCTGGCGCAAAATAAAAAAGGCTCCTAAAAAATTAGAAGCCTTAGTTATAAAAGTATATTTTTAAAAAATATTTATCTTCTTTGACCAAATAATCTAAGCAACATGATAAACAGGTTGATAAAATCTAGGTATAAAGTCAATGCACCCATAATAGCTTTTTTACTCATTACTTCATTGCCATCGCTCTCTAAGTACATATTTTTAATTTTTTGAGTGTCGTACGCAGTCAAACCAACAAAAATTAAAACTCCAAGAACTGAAATCACAAAATACATTGCAGAAGATTTTAGAAAAATATTTACAATGGAAGCAATCAAAATTCCAATCAAGCCCATAATTAAAAAAGAACCTAAAGAAGTTAAATCTTTTTTAGTGGTGTACCCATATAAGCTCATAGCTCCAAATGTTCCTGCGGTAATAAAGAAAACCCTAGAAATACTGGTTCCTGTGTAAACTACAAAAATGGAAGATAGAGATGCTCCCATTAGAGCAGCAAAAATCCAAAAAACAGTTTGTGCTCTTGAAGAGCTCATGCTGTTTATTCCAAAACTCATGTACATTACAATTCCAAGAGGGGCTAATGCCACCACCCACATTAAAGACGAATTATAAATCGCATTTCCTAATCCAGTTAGTGCAGTAATATTTCCAGACGCATCTGTTACAACTGCAAATTTAAAAATTAATAAAGCTACCAAACCGGTCAATAAAACGCCCGATCCCATAAAATTATAAACCGATAACATATAAGTTCTAAGACCTTCATGAACCGCCTCTGATCTAGTTGTAGACCTTGTCGTCGATTTGATGGCATTAATTCTGTCGTTTAAATTCATATTTCTCCTTTTTTATTAATTATAAAAATTAATTACCAAACAATATGACTATTAATTTTGGCAATTTCAAGACCCATTTAAAAATGTTTATTTATCAAGATAATAAGCCAATCGTAGTCCGAGACTATTAAATCAACAGCTACCCCTAAAATGGCCAACAAGCCCAACCATGCTAACCATGGGTAGGACTTAACCCACTTAGATATCAAATTGGCCATAGTTGCCATCATTACAATTGAGAGCAGCAGACCAAATATCAAAAGCCCCAAATGATCCTTTGCTGCACCAGCAACTCCTAAAACATTATCTAGACTTAAAGTTAAATCAGCAACAAGGATTGTCATTGCGGCACCAAAAAAAGTTTTTTCTTTTTTATTAATTTTTGGAAGATTTTTTTCTTTATTTCTCTTTTCAATTACATCTTTATAAAGACGATAACATACCCATAATAAAATTAGCCCTCCAAATAACTTGAGTCCTTCAATCTTTAATAAAAGCGCTACTATTAAAGTAAAAATAATTCTAGCTACAACTGCCGCTGCTACTCCCCAAAATAAAACTTTTTGTCTAATTTCCGAAGGAAATGACGATGCAACCATTCCAATTATAATCGCATTATCAGCTGCCAAAACTAAATCGATGAGAATAATTTGAAATAAAATTATGAGTTGTGGAGAATTAATAAAGTTTGATAAATCCATGCTTAATCATGCTAGTAAACTAAAAGTATAGTTTTGTAAAAACTTTGTTAAAATAAAATATTATTAAAATGAACTATAAAGTATTAGGAACTTCTGATCTTAAAATAAGCAGCATTGCCATGGGTACGATGACATGGGGTCAACAAAACACTCTGGAAGAAGCCTTTCAACAAATGGATTTTGCTTATGATAAAGGAATTAATATTTTCGACAGCGCAGAACTTTATCCAGTACCTCCTACAGCAGAGACCCAAGGAGAAACCAGTAGAATTTTAGGTCAATGGGTAAAGGATAGAAAAATAAGGGATAAAGTAATTATTGCTGACA
Organism: Pelagibacteraceae bacterium; assembly: GCA_008638025.1. GTDB lineage: Bacteria > Pseudomonadota > Alphaproteobacteria > Pelagibacterales > Pelagibacteraceae > IMCC9063. The sequence goes on from VTPF01000021.1 coordinate 4,113, forward strand.
AGATTGTGGGGCGATCTGGAATGAAATGGTTTAGGAAGGATGGAGTTGAAACAAGATTAAACCAAAGTCAAATTGAATTTGCTCTTGATAGAACTTTAAAAAACTTACAAATGGACTATGTAGATCTGTACCAATTGCACTGGCCGGATCGACCTATTAATACTTTCACAGGACTAGAATACGAACATACAGAAACAACAGATATTATTCCAATACGAGAAACTCTTTCAGTTTTAGATAAATTAATTAAAAAAGGAAAAATTAGATACATAGGATTATCTAATGAAACCGCTTGGGGAACAAGCCAATTTTTAAAAATAGCTTCTGAAAACAATTTATCTAAAATTGTATCTATACAAAATCCTTACAATCTTTTGAATAGAAGTTTTGAGGTAGGTCTTTCAGAGATCTCTATTCGTGAACAAGTTGGTTTGTTAGCATACTCACCTCTAGCAAGCGGAATACTTTCTGGAAAATATTTTGATGGAAAAATGCCCAAAGGAAGTCGAATGGAACTATTTGGACATCGCTATCCAAGATATAAAACTATGCATGCCGAATCTGCAGCCAAAAAATACCATGAGGTTGCTAAGAAATATGGCTTAAATCCATGTCAAATGGCTATTAAATTTTGTGAAATACAAAAATTTACATCCGCTGTTATAATTGGGGCAACTACTATGGAACAACTTAAGGTTAATATTGATAGTATTTCTTTAAACTTAACTGAGGAAGTTATAAAAGATATAAATCATGTACAATTAATTTATTCAAATCCATGTCCTTAAATAAATTTATTTTTTTATTTTTCGTTTCAATATTTTCTTACAACATAAGTTTTGCTGAAATTAAAATTTCAGGAAAATTTAAAAATTGGGAATCTCATTACACTGAAGATGGAAAAGATTTAATATGTTTTGCATTATCCATACCAACCAAAATGGAACCCAAAAATTTAAATCGAGCAGAAGCAAGATTATTTGTAACATTTAGAACCAAAGATAACACGCAAGATGAAGTAAGCATCACAGGTGGTTATCCTTATAAGAAAGGTGCCAAGGTTAACCTTACAATTAGCAATAGTAACTTTGGTTTTGAGTCTTCAGAAAATTTTGCCTGGCTTCCATCAAAAGATCAAGAAATAAAGCTTGTATCTATTATGAAAAAGAAAAATGACGCTCAAGTTGTAGGTTTATCCTCAAGGGGAAACAAAACTACTGATACTTATTCCTTGCTAGGATTTACAGATGCGTATAATTCAGCAAAAAATAAATGCAAAAAATAGATAAAATTGTCTTAGCTTATTCTGGGGGGTTAGACACTTCAGTTATTTTGCGATGGCTACAAGAAAAGTATGGGTCAGAAATTATTTGTTATACCGCTGATTTAGGGCAAGACTTGGATCGAAAAAAAATTTTAAGAAATGCTAAAAGACTAGGTGTAAAAAATGTAATTATTGAAAATCTTCAAGAAGAATTTGTAAAAAATTATGTATTTCCTATGATCAGAGGAAATGCGCTTTATGAAGGAATTTATTTACTAGGAACCTCAATTGCGAGACCTCTTATTGCCAAAAGACAAATTGAAATTGCCAAAAAATTTAGAGCTCAAGCCGTATCCCATGGTTCTACTGGAAAAGGAAATGACCAGGTACGTTTTGAGTTAGGTTATTACTATTTTGACCCAAAAATAAAAGTTATTGCACCGTGGAGGGACTGGGACTTTTCTTCTAGAAGTGACCTAATTAAATATGCAAAAAAAAACAATATTCCTGTACCTCATGATAAAAAAGGAGCGCCTCCTTTTTCAGTAGACGACAATCTTTATCATACTTCTACTGAAGGAAAAGTGTTGGAAGACCCAAGCAAACCTGCTCCTGAATTTATTTTTCAAAGAACCGTTTCTCCTTTAAAAGCACCTAATAAAATTAGTTATATTACTTTAGGATATAAAAACGGAGATCCAATATCTTTAAATGGCAAAAAACTTTCACCTGCAAAATTATTGAGAAAATTAAATGAAATTGCAGGAAAAAATGGAATTGGACGTGTGGACTTAGTAGAAAATAGATTTATAGGAATCAAATCAAGAGGAGTTTACGAAACACCTGGCGGCACAGTCCTTACATTTGCGCACAGAGCAATCGAGTCTATTACATTAGATAAAGAAACAATGCACAAAAAAGATCTTATCATGTCTAGATATGCCGAATTAATTTATAACGGATATTGGTTTTCAAACGAAAGATACAAATTACAAAAAATTATTGATCAAAAACGTAACCAGGTTACTGGAATTATTAAACTTGCATTATACAAAGGCAATATAACTATTTGTTCAAGAATTTCGAAAAGCAAAGCCTATTCGATGAAAAAAGTTTCTTTTGAAGAAAATAAAACCTTTAATAAAAAAAATGTCGAGAATTTTATTCAAAAACACTGTCGCTTATTAAGAAGATAATAAAAAACTAAATTAATAGTAAAAAAATTTTTCGAAAAAAAATTAGCAATAATATATAATTATTTAAAGTTGTATTAAAGAAATTTAACCGCTTGAAATTAAAGAAAAAAAAATTTTTATTTTGAAAGTAAAAAAAACAACCCTTGTTTTATTAACTTATTTACTAAATTTAAATTTCGTAAACAAAAGCTTACCTAATAAGTTAATGAATTTATTGTAGTAAAAATACTTTCGATAAATTATTCAGTTTATTTGATTTTTTGTAAAAAAAGGTAAAGAGTGTTCGTTGGAGGAGGGCTATAAATGTCACCACCTGAAACTTAAAGTGATTAATTTAATTATCACTATCTTAAGTTAGAAAAACAAAACTAGAATTCATTTTTTCTAAATGAATTCGGCAGAAATGCCACATTAAAGGGGGCTCTTTAACTCTTTAGTTAAAGAGCCGTTCCCGAAAATTAATTAGATACAATTTTTTTATAAGCAGTAAGCGTATTATTTAACAAACAACTAATTGTCATTGGACCAACACCTCCTGGGACGGGGGTTATTGCTTTAACTTTTTCTTTAATATTTTCAAAATCAACATCCCCCACAATTTTTTTATTTCCATTCTCTTCTATTCGATTAATCCCAACGTCAATTACAACACAATCTTTTTGCACCCAATCAGCTTTTACCATTTTAGCTTTGCCAGCTGCGGCAATCAATATATCAGCTGTCAAACAAATTTCTTTTAAGTTTTTTGTTTTAGAGTGTGTAATCGTAACAGTGCAATCTTCTTTTAACAATAACTGTGCCATCGGCTTTCCATTGATATTTGACCTGCCGATAATAACTGCATGCATTCCACTAAAGTTAGGAATGATTTCTTTTAATAATAAGTAGCAGCCATATGGAGTACACGGAACTAAAGATTCATTTCCTGAGGAAAGGTTTCCAACATTAATAGGATGAAATCCATCTACATCTTTTGCCGGGATAATTTCACTAATGATTTTTTTTGGGTTGATGTGACTTGGCAAAGGTAGCTGAACAAGAATTCCATGAAAAGTTTTATCATTATTAAGTTGGTGAATTTCTTTGATAAGATTTTTCTCTTGAATTGAAGTATCAAACCTTAAAACTTTAGAATTAATGCCTATTTCTTTGGCATATTTCTCTTTATTTTTAACATAAATGTGACTAGCTGGATCATCTCCAATCAAAATCACGGCAAGCCCAGGTTTAATACTTGAAGCTGAAAGTTGGTTAATTTCTTTTTTAAGCCGTTCCCTTAAATCCTGTGCAATTTTTTTTCCATCAATAATCATCAAAATAAATGTGGAGCAAAAAATTCAAAAATTAAATTGCGCAAAAACAATAAAGCCAAAATTAAAATAACCGGAGAAAAATCAATTGATCCAATAATAGGGATAGCCTTTCTTATATACCTTAACGGAGGTTCGGTAAGCGTGTAAGATATTTCTATTAAACTCAGGATAAACGGGTGAGAAGTATTGATAATTCTAAAAACTATCAACCAACCAATCACAGCATTAATAATTACTACCCATAGATAAATTTGGAATAAATTATCTATGAGAATAAAAAGTGATTTCATTTTTCTAATTTTTCTACATATAAAGATTGCGATGGAAAAGCGAAAGATGCTCCATTTTTCTCTACAATCTCCTTCACTGCAAGAACTAATCTGTCTTTAACGGCTAACCATTCGTAATAATCTTTTGTTTTGGTGTAACATCTTATTTGAATATCGATAGAACTTGCTGAGAACTGTTTCAATTTTACTGTTAAGTGAGTATCTTCAGAAATATAAAAATCTGAATTGTTTTTAATATATTGCTCTATATCGTCTCTACATTTTTTTAATTGATCAGAGGTGCTTCTATATTCTAGACCAATGGTCCAATCTATTTTTCGATTGGTAGTTTCTGTAATATTAATGACTGCTTTTTCAGCAAATTGAAAGTTGGGAATAATTGCTAAAGACTTGTCAAACCTACGAATAACAGTTGAGCGAAAACCAATTTTTTCCACTGTTCCCTCTATAACTCCTTCAACAAAGATCCAATCACCAATTTTAAATCTTTTTTCAACTAGTACCAAAATACCAGAAATTAAATTTTTAAATAAATCTTGGGCTCCTAATGCCACAGCCACTCCAAACAAACCCAAACCTGCAACGATCGGTCCTATTTTTACCCCCCAAATTTCCAATACTGCAGCAAAACCTAAAATAATAATGACAATGCGAAATGCTCTTAAAATCCAACTTAATAAATCTTTTGATAAAAGATCCTCAATTTTTTTTATTAAAAATGAAATAGGTTCAATTATTTGGTGAATAAACCAAAATATTAAAATAGTAATTAAAGACCTATTAACACTATCTATAAAAAAAATTAATTTTCCCTCAAGCTGTAAATAATTGCTTGCAATAAAAAAACCTACTACCAAAGGAAGAAATTTTACTGGTCCCTCCAAAGATTCAACTAACTTATTATCAAACTTATTAGAACTTTTGGATACAAATTTTTCTAATCTTGAAATTACTAATTTGGCAAATAAATTTCTGAATAGTAAAAATAGTAAAAAAATAACTATTGCAAAAAAAACTTCAGAAAAATTAATGCCCCCAATACCTTTTTCCCAAACATCTCCAAAAAGATTAATAAATTTATTAATTGATTCCATGATAATAATTTAAAATTATACTCCTAAAGTGGTCTAATCAAGACAAAACTCTTCATTTCCTGGGAAAAATAATTTTACATCCATCCATTTGATTTTATGGAGAGGTGTTAAAACATTTTCACTTACACATCGTAACTTAATAGAGCTACATTTTAATTGAAGATCATTATTAAATATAATTTTTACAAACTGTTCGGCTGATCTTTTAGAATATACAAAAACTAGATTGACTAATTGTTCATTAAAAATTTTAAGAGTTTTTGTATCAAAGTTAGTATTGAGGTTGGTGGTATAGTTAATTAGACTGTCGACTTGATAACCTTCCTTCATTAAATCTTTTTTCAAGTCATTACTTATAAATTCTCCTCTCAAATATAAAAATTTTCCATCATTTTTATCTGAAAGATTCAATATGGTTTCTTTTAATTGATGATAGCTTCCACCTGCAGTTACTATATTTAAAAAACCTTTTTTTTTAGCATACTCAGCTGTCGCGGGCCCGACACAAAAACATCTTACATTTTTTAGGTTCTGAGAAATTTCTTGGTCAATACACGCAACCGCATTGGAACTAGTAAATACTAAAGAATTATAATTATCAAAATTTATCTTTTGAACTTTTATTTTTTCAACCTGCAAAATAGGAAAGACGCTAACTCGATGACCAAGCTGTATAAATTTATTAGCAAGATAAGGTGTGTCTAGTTCAGTTTTTGTGAATAGTATGTGCAAGTTTAGTCTCCGATACTATAAAGTCATGT
>VTPF01000022.1 GCA_008638025.1 Pelagibacteraceae bacterium
ATATTAGCTAAATCTACTAGGGTTTTAATTCCAATATTTTGTCTTTTTGCAATAACCTTTAAACCTTGCGAAACAAAAGCTCTATTTAAACCTTGTAAGGGAACAACATCACACACGGTACCTAAAGTAACTAAGTCCAAATAATTTAAAATATCTGGTTCATCTATGCTGTTTAGATTAAAGAAATTTTCATTTCTTAATTTAGATGTAAGAGACGCTATAAATAAAAAAGATACACCAGCGGCACATAAATATGTTAAAGTTGAATTTTCATCAAATCTATTTGGATTAACGATTGCTTTTGCTTTAGGAAGAGTTTCGGTAGATTGGTGATGATCTATGATAATAACATCAATATTTTTTTCATTCGCATACTCAATTGCTTCAAAAGCAGTAGTTCCACAATCAACAGCGATAATTAGTTTTGCACCTTGGTTTATTATATTAGTAAAAGTATTTACTGTTGGACCATAACCGTCTTTAAGTCTGTCAGGTATAAAAATAAAAAAATCAGTTTTGCAGTGCTTTAAAAATTTACCCAATATAGAGCTAGAGGATGCACCATCCACATCATAATCGCCAAAAATACAAATTTTACTTTTTTTTTTAATATGACTTATTAAAATATCGCATGCATCATCCATAGACTTTAAAGATGATGGATTTGGCATTGAATTTTTTATTTTTGGCTCTAAAAAATTCTGGCAATCATTTTCCTCAATACCTCTGATTGATAATAATCTAGATAAAAGTTCACTAATACCAAGATTTTGAGATATTCTTTTTACTTTGTTTTCATCAAATTTACTGAGTATCCAATTCCTATCAGAAACTGAACGACTTATCATATCTCAAGTGTTTCAGTATAAATTTTATTAATTTTATTCTCAGAGTGTAATACTAATAAGTCTGCCATAAAATTTGATCCATCAATTCTTATACCTTTAAGCATTTCTCCGTCAGTAACACCGGCTGCACAAAAAATTACATCTCCTTTAACTAAGTCATTTAAATAATATTTTTTTTTCATATCTCTTATGCCAAGTTTTGTAGCTCTTAATTTTTCATCATTATTAGAAATAACTAAACGACCTTGAAATTGTCCTCCAAAACATTTGATTGCAGCGGCAGCCAAAACTCCCTCGGGAGCACCACCAACGCCTACGTACATATCAACATTAAATTTGTCAACGCAAGTATAGATAGCGCCCAAAACATCTCCATCGGAAATAAATTTAATTTTAGTAGAAAGTTTATTCAGTGAACTAACAATTTTGTCATGACGATCTCTTTCTAATAAACAGACAGTTAAATCAGAAGTCTTAATAGATTTGAATTCAGCAATATTTTTTAAATTTGTTTCAATGGAGTTATCTAAATCAATTATATTTTCTGGATATCCTGGGCCAATAGCAATTTTTTCCATATAGGTATCAGGGGCTTGCAGTAAATTTCCACTTTCTGAAACAGCAATTACCGATATTGCATTTGGTAAATTTTTAGCAGTAAGCGTAGTGCCATCTAATGGATCCACAGCAATATCTAGGAGTTCACCTTCTCCTGTACCCAATTTTTCCCCGATATAAAGCATGGGTGCCTCATCCATCTCTCCTTCGCCAATTACAATTTTTCCATTCATCTCTATTTTGTTAAGATAATTTCGCATTGAATCTACAGCTGCTTGATCTGCAGCAATTTTATCATTTTTGCCTTTTAATAAAGAAGAGGAGTATGCTGCGCGAGCTGCAACTATAGAGAATTGTTGTAAAAGTTTTTGGTCTAACACTACAGTTTGCTCTCGTCTCGAACTCTGATTAATACAATTTTTTTAAAAATTTTTTTATTTTTGCATAAAACTTTTATGCATTTTTGAACATTTTCTTCTTTAGCTTTGTGAGTAACAATCATTACATTTGATAATTTATTTTTATCTGGGTTTTGAATTAAATTTTGAATAGAAATTTTATTTTTTGCAAGATTGGAAGTAATAATCGATAAAACTCCTGGCTTATCATTAACCAAAAACCTCAAGTAGTATTTGCTTATATGCTTATTAAAATTAAATAATTTATAATTTTTTTTTGCACTTGGAGAAAGGCCGAAAGAAAAATCATCATTTCCTACCATAATAGAAGCAATATCAGAAATAATCGAAGAAGATGTGGGCCCTTTACCTGCGCCGGCTCCTTCATAAATAGTTCTGCCTATAGGATCACCATCTACTACCACAGCATTAGTCACACCATTAATATTTGCAATATCTAGATCTAATGGAATTAGAGCAGGATGAACCCTTTGTTTGATTTTATTGCCTATAATTTCAGAGATAGCTAGCAACTTAATTCTATAACCTAAGTTTTTTGCACATTGAATATCTAAAAGATCTATATTTGAAATACCTTCAACTAAAAATTTTTTATTTATAATTTTGCAACCAAAACATATTGAACTTAAAATTGAAATTTTAGATGCCACATCGGCACCACTAATATCTGCATGTGGGTTACTTTCTGCGTAACCTTTGTTTTGTGCAATTTTGAGAATTTCTTGAAAACTAGATTCTTTTTTTTCCATTTCGGATAAAATAAAATTTGTAGTTCCATTTAATATCCCATAAACATGTTTGATTTTATTTGCTATTAAACCCTGTTTTATCGATTGAATAATTGGTATCCCTCCTCCAACCGAGGCTTCAAACAACAAATTAACAGATTTTTTTTCCGCTAACTCAGCTAACAAATCACCATATTTAGCAATCAAAGCTTTGTTTGCTGTAACGATATGTTTTCCATTTTTAATAGAATCAAACACCAGCTTTTTTGCAATACCATCACTGCCACCAATAAGTTCGACAATAATATCAATTTCTTTGATATTGGGCAGTGCAAGTGGGTTATTAACCCATAATTTTTTTGGAATTAAATATCCCCTATTTTTTTTTGGATTTTTTGCAGAAATATGTGAAATATTAATTTTAAACCCTGTTTTATTAAAAATGTTTTTTTTATTTTTAATTAAATTTTTATAAACCTCTAAACCAATATTTCCCAAACCTGCTATAGCTACATTAAAAGTTTTCATTTAATTCAAAGCCAAATCTTCTTTAAAGCCATATCTGATATTGAAATTTTGAACTGCCTGACCTGCAGCGCCTTTGATAAGATTATCTATACTACTTGCAATAATAATTTTATTTTTAAATCTATTTTTATAAATAGAGATATTGCAAAAGTTTGTATTAATTACATTGTTAGTATTAATCATGTTTTTAGGATCAGCAATTTTAACAAATTTTTCTTTATTATAAAATTTAATTAAACACTTCATAACTTTATCTAGTTTTATATTTTTTTCTAACTCCAAGTATATTGTCGACAAAATTCCTCTAAAAGTTGGAATTAAGTGAGGAGTAAATGTAATACTAATTTTTTTTTTAGCTTTTTCTGACAAAATCTGATCTATTTCTGGCATATGTCTATGATAACCTACACCATAAATTGCAATATTTTGTTCAATATTTGGATAAAGCTTTTTATCTTCAGTTTTCTTTCCAGCACCTGAATAACCTGATTTAGAATCTGCAATGATGTTGTTGGTTTTAATTAATTTATTTTGAACGAGCGGTATTAATGGCAGCAAGATCGATGTTGGATAACATCCTGGACATGAAATTATATTAGTTTTTTTTATTAAAGCTCTATTAATTTCACTTAGACCATAAATTGCCTTTTTTTGCTCTGCCCATGCTAGATGAGGAACTTTGTACCAATGCTCAAAAACACCTTTGTTTATAATTCTAAAATCTGCAGATAAATCTATCAATACAGTATTTTTTTTAATTTTTTTTGATATCAGATGTGCTTCTCCGTGAGGTAAGGCAGTAAAAATTGCATCAATAATATTAAAATCCTCGTCTTTCAGCAAAGATACTTTAGGAAAAAATTTATTTTTCTTAAATCTTTTATCAAAAAAAGATATCGGTTTGCCTAGGTTAGACTGAGCATACAATTTAACAATTTTTACATTCGGATGATTTTGTAAAATATTTAGTAACTCCAAACCGACAAAACCAGTCGCACCTGCGATTGCAATATTTATTTTTTTCATCGTATAGTTAAATTAGTACATATATTTACTTTAGAATTAAAGAGTAAATAAAATAGGAAAGTTCTGCGATTATCTTTTAGAAAACTGAAAACGTCTTCTTGCTTTCTTTTGACCGTATTTTTTTCTTTCCACTGTTCTAGAGTCTCTGGTCAATAATTTATCTTTTTTAATTGTTTTTCTTATAGTGGAATCTGAAACTACCAAAGCTTTAGAAATACCATGGGTTACTGCCCCAGCCTGTCCTGACATACCTCCACCTTTTACTGTGCAGAAAATATCTACTAAATTTTTTTTATCAGTAATATTTAATGGCTTTTCTATCTCTAATTGATGAACAGGTCTTTTAAAATATTCTGTATACAATTTTCCATTTACAGATATTTTACCCGATCCAGTTAGTAGCCATACTCTTGCAACGGCATCTTTTCTTTTGCCTGTAGCATAATGAGCATCTTTTGTTATTTTGATATCCAATGACATTAGTTTAGTACGGTATTTTTTTTATTTAAAGAGGCAAAATTAATTTCTGTAAGCTTTTGTGCAGAATGAGGGTGCGATTCTTCTTTATAAATTTTTAATTTAGTTAGTTGTTTTTTTGCCAATGGACCACCTGGCAACATTCTTTTAACAGCTAATTTTAAAATTTCTTCTGGTTTTTTATTCATCAACAATTTTGGCGAAGTTTCTTTAATTCCACCTGGATGACCAGTATGTCTATAGTACCTCTTATTATCAAATTTATTTCCAGTAAACTTAATTTTAGATACATTAGTAACTACAACAAAATCACCATCGTCCATATGTGGTGTAAATGTTGGTTTGTTTTTTCCTCTTAGAATTTTGGCAATTTCAGATGCTAGTCTACCTACAACAGCATTAGTTGCGTCAATATGAACCCAGTTATTTTTAATTTCGCTTTTTTTAATAAAATTAGTCATGAAAGATGCAGTAATTACTGTTTGGTAGGTTAAATGTCAACATCTGAAATTACAATTTAGCCTTATAAATTAAGGATAAAATGGACATAACAAGAAGTATTGACGTTAATTGATGAAGAGCAGCAATATAAATATTTAAACCAGAAACAAGAGTTAAGATACCTAAGGTTATTTGAATTACCAAAAGCAATAAGGCAATATTAAGATTAAAAATATATGGAAACTTTTTTTTTAAATTAAAATAATAAAAAATAACAAATATTACAAAAATCAAATATGCATTTAATCTATGAACTAACTGAACATGAGACTGATCATAAATAATTTCATATGAAAAAAAAGAATGAATTGATACTTCCTCTGGAAAAAAAGATAAATTCATATAAGGCCAGGTTTGATAAATAAGACCAGCGTCAAGACCAGAGGTAAATGCTCCAAAGATAATTTGAATATAAATTAAACATAAAAATACAAATAAAAAAATAGAAATATTTGAAAAATTTATACTTAAATTTTGATCCTTAAGATTAATCATTGACCAGTAAATTAATGAAATAATAAGAATAGCAACAAATAAATGAGCTGCTAATCTAAAATGACTCACATCCGTATTGATGGAAAGACCACTTTTGACCATAAACCAACCCAAAAATCCCTGAAATAAAAAAAGAAAAAAAATAAATAAATAATAAAAAGTATTATTTTTTAATATAATTTTTTTAAAAATAAAATATATCAAAGGCAAAAAATAAACTAAACTAACTATTCTTGCTAGTAGTCTATGAAGATATTCCCACCAAAAAATATACTTAAACTCTGATAGAGACATTCCATAATTTAATTCCTTATATTGAGGAATGCTTTTGTATAAATTAAAGTACCTATCCCAATCTAAATTGTTAAAAGGTGGGAAAATTCCTTTAAAAATATCCCAATTTGTAATCGAAAGACCAGAGTTGGTTAACCTTGTGAATCCACCCACGCATACAAGTATAATTAGCAAAAAAAGCACCAAGTAATGCCATATAGCAAAATATTTATTTAGTTGAATGTTGCTCATGATCTTTTATATAATTTTATCTATATGAATAAAAAAGTTAAATTGTCTCTTAGTAAAAAAATTAAAAATATTAACAAAATAAGAAAAAATATAGATAAAATTGATTTACAAATTTTGAAATACTTAGGTTTAAGAAGAAAAGAAGTCATTAAAATAACAAAATTAAAAAAAAGAAGTGAAATTGTTGATAAAAAAAGAATTTCTCAAATGCTTAAAATTTTAACTCAAAAAGGAAAAAAATTGAAAATAGAGCCATTTATTATAAAAAATATTTGGAACGCTATGATTAGATCTTTTATAACTTTGGAAAAAAATAAAATTTAACTATTTGCTGTGAGGTGGAAGTTTTTTTTCAACAAACCATTCATGTTTTCTAGTTGCTGGATTGTATTTTTTCATTTTTAATTTATCTTTAGCTTTATCGCCAGCTGTTGGCTTTTTAACATAATAATTAAAAGAACTATTTGGTTTATCTTCAGGAACCAATCTAACTTTTACTGTGGATTTTTTTGCCATTATAGTATTTTTTTAATTTCTTTGATAATTTGTTTTAACTTAATTAATTTGTTGTTCGAACTTATATTATTCATATTTTTATAGTCAACTGAATATTCATTTTGCAATAATTTGTTTGCACCACTTATAGTCATACCCATATCCTTAAGTAGATACTTAACTCTTTTAAAAATTTCCACGTCTGTTTCACTGTAATATCTGTGTTTTTTGATAATTATACTGGGTTTTAATATTTTAAATTTTTGCTCCCAGAATCGTATGACATGGGTTTTTGGTTTTCCTGTGACCTCATCAATAAGCTCCAATTCTTTAGCTAGTTCACCAATTGTTTTAAATGCACTAGTTGATTTATTTACCATTAAGAAAATTTATTAATTTTCTTTAATAAGAATTTGGATGGCTTGAAGGTAACTACATTTCTTGATGAAATAATTTTTTCTTCTTTAGTTTTTGGATTTCTACCAATTCTACTTTTTTTTTCTTTGTTTATAAAAGTTCCAAATAACGATATTTTTACTTTTTTTTCATGCTGGAGACCTATTGTGATAGTTGTAAAAATATCATCAACAAAATTGGCGCAATGGTTTTTTGACAGTCCTAATTCAGAATAAACTAAATCATAAATATTTTGTCTGGTAATATTATTAATTTTATTCATTACTTATTTAAATATTTTAAAACAATAGTTCTAATATTATTCTGTACCTCTTTTTTTGACAAGTTATTAGAGACTAAAATAATTCTATTTTTGTTAAGTTTGTAAATTTTTAAAAAAGCCTTTCTTATTAAATTCATTTTTTCTACCGATTCTCGGTCAAATCTATCTAATTTTTTATTTCTTCTTATTATTCTTTTTTTTCCAACATTCGGGTGTAAATCTAGAAGTATAGTAAGATTTGGTTTTTGGTTCTTATCAATTAATAATTGTAAATAATTAATGTATTTAAGTGGAATGCTACCAGTATAGTGCTGATATGCTAATGTTGAGTCTAGGTATCTATCACACAAAACAATATAACCTTCCTTTAATTTTTGTTTAATCAAGTCAAAATGCTCAGCTCTCGCTGCAAACAATAAAAATAGTTCTGTTAAGGGATTTGATTTTTGGTTTAAATGATTAATAACTAAAGATCGTATTTTCTCTGAAATTACCGTCCCACCTGGCTCTCTTGTTAAAAAAATTTTTTTAGAAATTTCTTTTTTTAAATAAGAAGCTAACAATTTAATCTGTGTTGATTTTCCAGAGCCTTCAATGCCTTCAAATGTAATAAACGCTCCTTTGTTTACCCCCATATTAAAAAATTAATTGTATTAATAAATTTTTTGATAAAATTAATATTTGCGAAATCTTCAGATGCAAATAATGAATATTCTTTAGTAAAACCTGATTTGTCTTTTACCAGTAATTTTGCCAACTCATCATTTTTCTTAAAACTTTTTTTAATTGGAAATTCTCCTACGATGGAAATATTTAAATCTTTTGATCTCCTTTTAGAATAAGTAAAAAAAACATCTTCTTTTAAATGAAGGTTTACCTTATTAATTTTACCATTCCAAAAATCAGCAACTAACATAGGGTCATTTTTTTTAATCTTAATTAAATCACTCGAAATTAAAGCGTAATTTAAAAGTTTTAAAGACTCTCTAGTTCTTTCAGAATTAGACACCGTCCCACTGACAACGCTAATTATTCTTCGTTCTCCATTTTTTAAAGAAGCTGCCAATGAAAAACCAGAATCATTTAAATGGCCTGTTTTGATCCCATCCACGTTGGAGTTTCTGAATAAAAGTGAATTTCTATTAGGTTGGCTTATGGGCTTTCCACCAGTACGATCCCAAGTAAAATCTTTTAAAGCATAGTATTTGTATAGGTCAGGATAATTTTTAATTAAATAAGCAGACATTAAGGCTATATCGCTTACGGTTGAATAGTTGTTTTCAGAAAAAATTCCTGATGAATTAGAAAAATTTGTATTTTGCATTCCAATTTCTTTTGCCTTCTCATTCATCATCATGGCAAAAGATTCCTCTGAACCTGCAATTCCTTCAGCTAGGGCAATGCAAGCATCATTACCAGATGCAACAATAATACCCTTTAGCAAATTATCTACTGAAATTTTATCATTAGGCATAATAAACATTGATGAATAACCAGATTTTGACATTCTCCAAGCTTTGGTAGATATGATTATTTTTTCATCTAACTTTAATTCACCTTTTTTAATTAGTTCAAAAGCAATGATAGATGTCATAATTTTAGTCAATGAAGCAGGAGATATTTTTGCATTCTCATTTTTTTTAAACAAAATTTCATTTGAATTAAAATCAAGTAGAATAGCCTCTTTTGCAGTTGTATCTATAGCGTAGGATTTTCCGCTGATAACGAAAATGAAAAAAATTATATTATAAAAAAATTTCATTTTACTAAAATCTCATATCCTTCATAATCATTATTTTTTAACAGACTAAAAATTTCATCAAACTTATTAATATTTAAAATTGGTCCAATTGTGACGTAATAGCCTTTCTTTTTTGACCCGTATATCGAAATTTTTGTTGAATTGATAAATTTCTTTAAATTTTGATTTAATTCTTTAGCATAGTCATCGTAGTAAAACGATCCATACTGCAGATAAATTCTTTTATTTGATTTTTTAAGAGTATTATTGACGTTTTTGCTTAATGGCACAACTTCAACACTGCTAACCTTAGAAGTGTTTGAGACTTTTTGCTCCTCTTGAAATATTTTTGCTTTATTGGCAACAAATGTAGGATTTAACTTTGAGGATTCTATCCTGATATATGGAATGCTATCGTTAATTTCCAAACTATTTTTTATTAATTGAGATACATAAATTATTCTTGCGCCATCTAATTCTTTTTTTTGGATATTAGAAATAGTTTCTGATTTGTTATTAAGCAGATTTGTAATTTTAATTGTATTGCCTGGAAATTCCTTGTCTACTAAAACATTTGTGTTGTTATCTTTAATATTTAGTTCATCTAAATAACCAAGAAATCCTTTTTTTTCATATGAATCAACAATTTTATTATTTTTTTTTTCAATGTTAGTACAAGATGCAAATACTAGAATTGAAAGAAATATATAAATATTTTTTTTAATCATTGTGTTTTTAAAATATCTGAAAATATTCCTATGGAAATTGCAAATCTCAAAGACCTATTCCAATTTAATAATTTTTCATAATTTTTACTGACTAGGTATATAGGCCCATCATCTCCATCTGGCCTGACTAGTCTAAAATTATCTTTTAATGATAAATTTTCACGCGTTACGGATGTTATACGATGTTCAAAT
>VTPF01000023.1 GCA_008638025.1 Pelagibacteraceae bacterium
AACAGGAGAAAAACATTGGCATATTTTATTGCAAGCTAGAGCAATAGAAAATTTTTGTTATATTTTTGCGCCAGCACAAACAGGAACTCACCATAACAAAAGACAAACCTTTGGACACTCTTTAATTATTTCTCCAGATGGAAACATTCTTGCAGAAAAGAAAAGTGGAACCGGTATTATTATAGCTGAAGTAGATAGTGCTTTACCTGGACAATTAAGAGCTAGCATACCTAGTCTGACGTTAGACTAAGACTTAACAGCCACCTAAGGAAGTCCAATTAAATTTATCTTCGTATCGCTCCAATTCACTTTTATAGGGCGGTGCAAATAAACATCGGATAACGACAAAAAGAAGCAAGCCTAATAGATAATAGGTCATACTAAAGAATAACTTATATGAATTGTAAAAAAAAGTTTTTTTTTAAGTTAATAAGCTTTGTAGCTCTTCACTTCTGCGATATTTGAATTAGTGATACGATTTATTTCAGCTTTAATTTTAGCTCTATTATCATTTTCTATATAAACACTCCTTGCTAGTTGAATAAATTTATCAGAAAAATCTTTTTGTCGTTCACATTCTCTTTTTCCTTCTTCAATATCCCATAATTTCAAATTAATAGCCTTAAGCTTTGCAATTTGTTCATCCAGTTCCTTGCTAGATTTAATGGATTTTGAGTAAGTTGTTTGAAGACTATTTAATTCTTTTTGAATAATGGCTTGTTTATCAGGTTCCGGTATTTTAATTTTTTTTATTTCTAAAATTGTTATTTTATCCATCAACTCTCCAGCTGAAATTTCAGAAAGTATTTTATTTGTGGTATTCATTCATTTATTAGTTATTTTATTAGCACTTTATGTCAAATATTTTAATCATTAAACATGGATCCCTTGGAGATATTATTCAAATCTCAGGGGTTTTACACGATATAAGAAATCATTTTCAAAAGGATAAGATTTGCATTCTCACCACCAAACAATATGAGGGGCTTTTTAACAAATGTCCTTATATTGATGAGGTATTGATAGACTTACGCAAGCCTAGATGGAATTTTTTATATTTATATAATTTAATTTCAAATATTAGAAAATATTCTTTTTCACAAGTTATTGATTTGCAAAATTCTTCTAGAACTGAATTTTATAGAAAATATTTATTTGGTATTAATCAATGGTCTTCTTCTTATACAATTCTTAAAACAGATGAGACCAAACAACAGTTTGATGAAGCTGGAGTTTTAGAACGATTTGAAGTTCAGTTACAAAGATCATTAATTAAAACTAGTCATGTGCTATCACCTGATTTTTCATGGGCAGTAGATAAAAGTTTTTCTATTAATATCACCAAGCCTTATGTTTTTATTTCACCATTCTCTTCAAATAAATTATTAAATAAACGTTGGCCTCATTATGCGCAATTAGTTGAATTAATTAAAAAAGAATATCCTAATCTAGATGTGTTAGTTGCACCAGGACCGGGCGAATTGGAACAGGCCAAAGAATTTGGAGCTCAGGTAGTGCTAAATAATAATAGTCCAACTAATTTTTCACAATTAGCAAAAATTATTCAAGGAGCAAAATTTGTTATTGCAAATGATACAGGCCCTGCTCATATGGCAGCGCATCTAGGATGTGAAGGAGTGGTATTGTTTGGATCTCATACTTCTCCTAAAAAAGTTAGCATTGAAACTGAAAAATTTAAAGCAATTGTATCTGAAGATTTAAATACTCTTAGTGCCAAAACAGTTTTTGAAAAAATTAAACCTTTGTTAGGCAAGTAATTTTACAAATCCCAAAACAAATAGTGGTATCTGTAAACCAAAATTAGTTATGATAGCTTTGTCTTTGTAAAGAATGCCACTATAAGTCCAACCCACCACACCAATCCCATGAAAAAAAATGTTAAGAGGATAAATATTTAAGTTTGTAAGTAAAATTCCTGTTAATACTAAAGCGGTGCTTATCCACTTCAGGTATTGTTTGATAAATGACATAATTCTCCTTGGTTAAATTAATTTGATGTATTTTTTTATTTGATCCTTCCACAAAAAATTTTGTGCTTGTTTTTGAGCATCCAGACCCATTTTAATGTAGCGCTTTTTTTTTAGCATTTTATTTAATGCTTGATAAATTTTATCATGATTAGTTCCATCGCATAGAAAGCCCGTTTTTCCATCTTTGATGATATCAGCTGCACCTCCCACTATTCCTCCAATACAGGCTGTTTTAAACATCGACGCTTCTAAAAATGATATGCCAAAACCTTCTACCGAAGCTCCATCTTCAATAGATGGCATCAAAAATATATCTGCATGTTTAAGTAGTGCATTTTTTAATCCCAAAGGCACATCCTCTAAGAATATAATATTGTTCGATAAGTCCATGTTTCTAGCAATATTTTTAAGACTTTCAGATTGATCTCCCTGTCCAATAACTATGTATAAAAAATTTGGATAGAGAACTTGTAAATTTTTTAATGATAAAATAACAGAATGAATTCCTTTTCTTTTTTCAAGTCTGGTTACACTAATTAGCTTTGGATTCGTTGATCCAAAAATTTCTTTTGCTTGATCATTGTATTTATCTTCAATCGGTTTGGGAGGATTAATGCCTGGATTAATAATTCGTATTTTTTTTGCAGGTACTCCTTTTTTTATTGCAAGTTTTTTAGTGAACGTAGAGTTTGCTATGATAAATTTAGCTTTTTTTAAACTTTGCATCATTCTTGTATGCAATAAAGATTTTTTTTTATGATTTATTTCTTTTCCATGAATTAAACAAATAGTAGGAATTTGAGTGCAGATATTGTCAGAAATTTTTTCAATACTTTTCCAGTGATCTGCAATCAAAGCTCTGATATTTCTATTCTCGGTGCAAAAAACTTGTAATTGATTATTTTTTCTATATTTTTTTATAAAATCAAAACCTTTAATTCTTTCAACTTGATAATTTTGCTTTTTATCAAAGTCTTGGTCACCATCCATTGCATCGGCAAATACCTTGACGGGGCCATGTTCTACCAAATTCTTAGCAAGATCTGCCATCAAGGTTTGCATCCCTCCAATAGCAGGTGGAAAGTTTCTTGTCGTTATAACAAACATATTATTTCCATTTAATATTACATCCCATACTGGATACTTGTTCTTTAGGGCCTTGCCCTTGATCTGCAATTAACTTCATTGCAGATAATAATTCACTTTCGCCATCCATGACAGGAGTTAAATTATTTAATTTTCTTATTCTTCCTCGGTATTGTAGTTCTCCGTTTTTGTTATAGCCAAAGAAATCAGGAGTGCAGACTGCACCAAATGATTTTGCTACATCTTGCGTTTCATCAATTAAGTAAGGAAAGGTAAAATTATATTTTTTAGAAAATAGTTTCATATTTTCAAAACTATCCTCTGGATAATTTTCTACATCGTTTGACATAATAGCAACAGTATGAATACCGATCTTTTTGATTTCATTCGCTATTTTTACAGCTTCTTTAATAATTGCCTGAACATAAGGACAGTGATTGCATATAAACATTATTAATGTTCCTTTTGATCCTTTGAGATCAGATAAATTTAATTTTTTATTATCAGTAGACACAAGAGAAAAATCTTTAATCTTTTCTCCAAAATTGCAGATAGGTGTTTTAGTTAAACTCATATTAAGATGAACATTTTATTTACTTAATACTATAAATTTTGTTATGAATGCACCATGATTTATTCTTTAGGAAATATTAAGGTTAGATTGCAAGGCAGAGTTTGGATTGCACCCTCTGCAGTGGTAACGGGCGATGTTATTTTAAAAAATAATGTAAATATTTGGTATGGAGCAGTATTGCGAGGAGATATTGAAACGATCACCATAGATGAGGGTACAAATGTTCAAGATAATAGTGTTTTGCATACTGATAAAGATTGTCCATTAACAATTGGAAAAGGAATAACAGTAGGGCATTCAGTAATTTTACATGGATGTACTATTGAAGATGATGCCTTGATTGGCATGGGAGCTACGGTTTTAAATGGTGCTTATATTGGAAAAAATTCGATTATTGGAGCTAATTCATTAATTACTGAGGGAAAGAAAATTCCGGAGAGATCTTTAGTAATGGGATCCCCTGGAAAAGTGGTAAGGGAAGTCACAGATAAAGAAATCCAAGATATAAAAGATAATGCTATTCGTTATATTAAAAATTCTTTACGTTACGAGACAGAAGCTAAGGAACAAAAAAATTAAATTAAAAATATTATTTAATCATTTCTCAACTAATTAAAATTAATAAAATTGTTTTATGAACCAAAAAGTGAAAATTATATTTGGGATAATTTTAACTTTGATAATCGCATTATCGGCTCAACAAATAAGCCATTATATTGGAGAAAATTTACTTGGGTATAAAAAGAGTCCCATTTCTGCAGTCATCATAGCAATTGTCATTGGTATGTTTTTGGGTAATTTGCTTCCCTGGTTTTTTAATATTGAAAAAGGTTTTGAGTTTGTTGCCAAATTTATTTTGAGATTAGGGATAATTTTGCTTGGGATTAGACTTAGCTTTAGCGAATTGCTTGCTTTTGGAATTGCAGCAATTCCACTTGTCATCATTTGTATCGTTGGAATTTTATTGATTATAAAATTTTTTATTAAATATTTAAAAGTTTCAGAAAAAATGTCATATTTAATTTCTATCGGAACCGGAATTTGTGGAGCCACAGCTATCATTGCCACCGCACCTATTATCAACGCTAAAAAAGAAGAAGTTGCATACGCGGTTGCAAATATTACTATTTTTGGATTGTTGGCTATGTTTTGCTATCCTTACCTGGCCAATTTCTTATTTGATGATCAGGCTCTTCAAGTTGGTTTGTTTTTAGGAACTGCTATTCATGAAACTGCTCAAGTTGCAGCTTCAGGTTTAATTTATGCAGACCAATTTTCTAATCCAGAAGTAGTTAATTCTGCAACTGTTACAAAGCTAGTTCGAAACAGTTTTTTAGTAATATTTATTCCATTAATTGCTCATTTTTATAATTTGAAAAATAATCCAGGACAAAGTTATTCCCTTGTAACAATATTCCCCTTTTTTATATTGGGGTTTATTATGTTTGCAATAGTAAGGAGCGTCGGTGATTATTATATTGTACAAAATGCAAGCAGAATAATTGATAAGTCTTCTTGGCAATTAATTATTTTTACTATTAAAAATTATTCTGAAATATTTTTGTCTATGGCCATGGCCGCTATTGGTTTGCTGACTAATTTTACTGAGCTCAAAAAACTAGGTGCCAAGCCCCTTTTAGTTGGTTTGATAGCTGCAGTTTCAGCTGGTTTTATTAGTGCAACTTATATTTTTTTGTTTGTATTTTAAGAATAGTTTTAAATTATAGTATTGTTTGAGAGATGAGGGGTATAGCAATCGATAATATCTCCTTTTTTAAAAATTGATTTTCCAGAGGGAAAAATTGCCCAAATATTAGAGTGAATAAATGATCTTATTCTAAAAGATTCTTGTTTTTGTAAGACTTCAAGTTCTAATCTTCCATCTTTGGTAGATGTTAATCTGCTTTTAACAAAGCGAGTAATGCTCTTTTTTTTGCGAAATTCTCTTTTTAAAATAGTTTTTAATGGCCGCTCCTTTAAAACCCCCAGTATTTGCATAAGAAAAGGCTGAACAAAAAATCGGAAGCAAGCTGCAGATGAAATGGGGTTTCCAGGTAATCCAAAAATAATTTTAGAAGAACCTTTTATTTTTGCAAATAATATTGGTTTTCCAGGTCTTATTGAAACATGACTAAAATAGTTTGATAAAGAAAATTTTTTAATAGCGTTAGGAATAAAATCAAATTTACCCGCAGATACAGCACCAGAAGTAATTATTATATCAATATTTGACTTTAGCATTTTTTTAATATGATTGGTAAAATTTTTTTCATGATGGTCTTTTAAAATTCCTCCGTTTTTAAAATTAAATAAAAAATTTTTATCTAAAGCGTTTATGTATTTGCTGTTAGAGTTTCGAATTTTCCATTCAGGAATTATTTTGTTATTAGAAATTTCATTACCAGTAGAAAAAAATAGAATATTAGGTTTTTTTTTAACTTTTACTTTTTGTATGCCTAAGGTTTCTAAAGCTAAAATGTGATTAGGTTGTATGATGGTCCCTTTTTTAATTATCAAATCATTTTTTTTATAATCAGATCCTTTAAAACGAACGTGTAGGTATTTTTTTATATTTTGATTTATAATAATATATTTTTTATCTCTTTTATTGGGATCAAATTTAATTTGTTCAACAGGAATAATGGTATCAAAAGGTTCTGGCAGAACTCCTCCAGTCATAATTTCCACAGTTTCAAATGGATTAATTTTTTTTGCTAGAGGTTTATTTCCTGGAACAATACATCCTATGATTTTAAATTTCTTTGGATTGTTTTTATTTAAACCACGGGTATCCTTTGATCTTATGGCAAAGCCATCAAAGGCTGCATTGTTCGCAGAAGGGTATTGTGTGGGTGAATTAATGTTAGAAGACGCAATTCTGTTTACGGCATCTTTGCTATTAATAGTTTCATCTTTTATTAAAATAGATGATTTTTTTAGAATTTGTGAAGCTTGTTTGTAACTAATCATAGGTTTGCATTATTAATTTTGCTTGCTCCAAATCTTCTTTAGTATTGATGTTAAAAAAAGGATCTTTGTTTTTAAATTGCATATCAATTGTTTGCACACCAACTTTATTTGCCCAAAGCTCTACTTTTCTTTCTCCTTTAATCATTAAATCTTCTTCTAATTGATCTAGCAACTCTATAGACCAAAGTCCAAAAATATTATGCCTTGTTTGGTTAGATTTTATAAAAAAAAGTTGTCCCTTGTTAATATTAATTTTTTTGTAAAAATTATTTAATATTGTTTTATTAAAGAAAGGAGTGTCAGATGGAAAGGTTGAAATCCATTTATAATTCTTTTTATTTTTATTAATCCATTTCATGGCAGTTAGAATACCTCCTAAAGGACCTAGGTCTTTTTCATCATCCTCAACTTTTATAATTTTTGGTGAAGGCATAAAATCTATACTGTTATTGGCAATAATTAGAATTTCATTAAATTCAGTAATAATTTCTGTGAGGATATAATCAATCAATCGTTTATCATTTAGTTTAACTTGTGATTTGTCCTCACCAAATCTTTGGGACTTTCCTCCTGCTAGCACTACTCCTAAAATGTTGTTATGATCCATGCTGAAAATATAAAACATTACAATGCGAATTAAAGAAATATAATGAATTTAAAAATTTTAGAAATCGCAGCTCATACAGAAAACAACAAGGTTATTGTTAATCCTACGCATAAATCTAAAAATAAAAATCGTATTTGTGGGGATGAAATGGAAATTAGCCTAATTGTTAAAAATGATATCGTTGAAGATGTTGGTTATCAGTGTAAATCTTGTGTTTATTGTCAGGCAGCGGTAAGTTTATTATCAAGAAAAATAAAAAAACAATCCATAAATGCTATTAGCGAATTTATAACAAAGGCAGAGCAAGCATTTGATGATAGTGCTGTAATATTAGAAAGACATTGGAATGATTTTAAAGAAATTTTAGATAAAAAAAATTTAGCTAGAAAAGAATGTTTGTTGCTACCTTTGCGAACTGTAATGCAAGCACTCCATTTGTAATATGAATTCAACTTATAAAGTTCATAAATTTAAATTAAATGAGATAAAAGAAGTAGACGATTCTATTTCTATCGAAGAACCTTTGGAAATTTCTATTAAATATAAAGATCATGACAATTGGGTTACACAGATTTTGTCAATCACGATGCGAACACCAGGAAATGATGAAGATTTAGTAAGAGGTTTTTTATTTAATGAGCAAATTGTTCAGGATGTTAAGCATATACAGTCCATAGAAAGTTTTGGTGAGAAGGTGGGAGAGTATAATTTGCAAAATAAGATTTTGGTTACTTTAAATAACGCTGACAATGTCAATATCACTAAAATAAAACGAGATTTTTTAACTAATTCTTCCTGTGGAGTTTGTGGAAAATCTTCTCTCGATGCTTTGGAAATAATTAAAAAAGATAAAACTTCTTTTATTGATACAAAATTAACTAAAGAAATAATTTTACAATCTCCGAATGTATTGAGAGATCATCAGTCTGAATTTTCTAAAACTGGAGGAATTCATGCAAGTGGACTTTTTTCTAGTAGCGGCGAGTTAGTGGCTATTAGAGAGGATGTGGGCAGACATAACGCTTTAGATAAATTAGTTGGTCATATTCTTGATAAAAAATTACTTAAACCAAGTAACCAATTTATCACATGCTCAGGTAGGCTAAATTTTGAGCTTGTGCAGAAAGTTTTAATGACCAATATAGGAGTAATGATTGGGGTGGGTGCGCCAACAAGTCTAGCCATAGATTTAGCTAATAAGTTTGAAATGACCTTGATTGGATTTGTAAAGAAAGATAGTTTTAATATTTATACAAATAAAGAAAAAACTATCTTATAAAAATAAAGAAGAGCATGTCTAAAAATATAAGTAACTTATCGGGGAAAATAGGTTTAAAAAATAACCTTTTTAGAAAAATTTCAGAAAATGTTCTTAGTGGCTCACCAAAAGATATTAACGAAATTGCCGAGGAGTATAATTTGGGAGTTTCAACCATTCATGGAGCTGAAAGTTTTTATGAATTTTTAAGACCTGCACACAGAGAGAAAAAAGCATTTGTTTGTAATGGAAGTGCTTGCATGTGCTCTGGAACACAAGAAAAACTTACTAAAACTTTACAAGCCAAATTAGGAGAGGACAAGGTTGGAAAAATGTTCTGTCTAGGACATTGCTATGAAAATCATGCCTTTCATTATGAAGGTGAAAATTATGCAGGTAAAGACATTGAAAAAATTGATCAAATAATAAAAGGAGAAAAAATTATTCAAGATAAGTTTTTTTCTAAAAGTTATGCAACGACTAGTTTCTTAATGGATGACAAATTATCCTCGAGTAAACAAGTCAAAGAGCAATTAAGCAAGTTTTTAACATCTGATAAAAAAGAAATCATCCAATCTTTATTAGACTCCAATCTTACCGGAAGAGGAGGGGCAGGATTTCCTACGGGTCTGAAGTGGGATTTTTGTAGTAAGACTAAATCAGAAAAAAAATATGTCATTTGTAATGCAGACGAAGGAGATTCGGGAGCTTTTTCAGATCGATATCTTTTAGAAGATCAACCTCTCAAAGTTATTTTTGGAATGATTATTTGTGGTTATGTGATTGGAAGCGATGAGGGTGTTTTGTACATAAGAGGCGAATATCCAAAATCAATTGAAGCAATTAATGGATGGATTAATCAATTAAAAAAAGATGGTCTGCTGGGAAATAATATTTTAGGTACAGGTTTTTCTTTTGATTTATATATTTGCATTGGACAAGGTGCATATATATGTGGAGAAGAGACGGCTCTCATTGCATCGATTGAAGGGAGACGTGCAGAAGTAGATGTTCGACCGCCATTTCCTGTTACAGAAGGACTGTATAAGAAACCAACTGTGGTAAATAATGTTGAGTCACTAGCTGCAGCGACCGGAATTTTATTAAATGGAGCAGATAAATTTGCAGCAATCGGAAATAAAAAATCAGCTGGAACTAAATTAGTT
>VTPF01000024.1 GCA_008638025.1 Pelagibacteraceae bacterium
TACAGGAGATACTTTTTCTCAGAATGATTTGAAGGCAATAATTAGCAAGTCTTATTCCGTTTTCCAAAATCCAAAAATTGTAGATTTAAAGATCATAGACAACATTCATTGTGTAGAGCTTTTTAATGGTCCTACTTTAGCTTTTAAAGACATTGCCATGCAAGTTTTGGGCAATATGTATGAATTTTTATTAAAGAAAAGTAAAAATAAAATGAACTTAATTACTGCAACTTCAGGAGATACAGGAGCGGCAGCAATTGATGCTTTAAAAAGCAAGCCATACCTAAATATTTTTGTTTTACATCCTGAAAATAAAGTCTCTGAAATTCAAAGGCGATTAATGACTTCCGTTATGGACAAGAATGTATTTAATATTGCAGTCAAGGGTACATTTGATGACTGTCAGTATTTGGTTAAAGAAATGTTTAATGACCACGTATTTAGAGATGAGATTCAAATGTCAGGAGTGAATTCTATTAATTGGGCAAGAATTGTTGCACAGGTAGTTTATTATTTTTATATTTATTTTCAGCAAGGCACTTCCAGAAAAGAAATCATTGTATCAGTTCCTACAGGTAATTTTGGAGATATATATGCAGGTTACATTGCAAGACAAATGGGCCTTCCTATTAAAAAATTAATCATAGCAACCAATCATAATAATTTATTGGAAAAATGTTTGAATACTGGATTGTATGAGCCTGGAAAGGTGAATCCTTCTATTTCACCAAGCATGGATATACAAGTTGCAAGCAATTTTGAACGAATAATATTTGATGTTTGTAATCAAAATACAACACGAGTGTTGGAGCTTATGAATGATTTAAAAGTAAAACAAAAATTCCAATTGTCCAATGATGAGCTAGAAAAATTAAAAACAATTTTCTTAGCATTTAGTGTGGATGAAAAAGAAACACTAGAAACTATCAAGTATATTTTTGATATGCATCAAATAATAGTAGACCCACATTCAGCCATCGGATTTAAAGCGTTGCAAAAATATAATAATTTTAGATCTGAGTTTTCGTATTTTTGTTTTGAAACAGCTCATTCATGCAAATTTCCCGAGGCTATCATCAAAGCTATAAACCAGAATCCTCAAATACCAGATTTTATTGGTAATATTCAGGACAAAGAGGAGAGGTTTGTTGTATTGGAAAATAATCTAGATCAATTAAAAAAATATATTAAAAGTAAAGCGAATTAATTAGTTTCGTTGTCGATTGCTCTTCTTGCTTCAGCATCTACAAGATTATTATATTTGTCAGCAGAATGTCCTTTGACCCACTTCCATTGGATGTTTTTTTTTTCAACCAATTCATCTAGCAAGGTCCATAAATCTTTATTCTTTACTGGCTGTTTTGATGCAGTTCTCCATCCATTTTTTTTCCAATTTTTAATCCACTCCTCTATTCCATCTTTTACATATTTAGAGTCAGTGTAGATAGTGACGTTATCGTCTTTAGATATTTCTAAGGCTTTGATAACGGCTGTTAACTCCATTCTATTATTGGTGGTTAATAATTCAAATCCTGAAATTATTTTTTCTTTCCCAGAATTAATAATAATTGCTGCCCATCCACCTTTTCCAGGATTACCGGAGCATGCACCGTCCGTGTATATTGTGGTGTTATTGTTACTCAAGATATTAACCTTTGATAACTTTGGGTTTGTTCATAAAATTTAATTTTATTTAAATATTCTTTTGGATTTTTTATTTTAACCACAGCATTTTTTTGTTGATTAATTTGATCATACAATCTCGTAAGAAAAAATCTGATTGCAGCACCCATAGATAGGATGGGTAATGATTGAAGTTCTTTTTGGCTTAGTTTTCTTATTTTTGAATAACCTTTCAAAATGGCATTTTTTTTTAATTCAATAAGCTTGTGCCGATTATCAAAGCATACTGCATTAATACAAATTGCAAGATCATAAATTAAAAAATCATTACAAGAAAAATAAAAGTCTATGAAACCATTAAATTTATTTTTTTTAAAAAAGATATTATCAGGAAAAAGGTCTCCATGAATTATGCCCGTAGGTATATTTTTGGGCCAATATTTTTTAATAGTAATTAAAATTTGAAGAATAAATGAATGAATTCCAGGAATTTTCTTATTCCCTTTATTTTTAATTAATTCATTTAAAGTCATCCATGAATTTAAAGATAAATTATTTTTTCTTTTAATTTTTAGTCCTCTGCTTGCAAGGTGTAGTTTTGCAATATTTTTTCCGATGATTTCACACTCTTTCAGAGTATGCGTATTTTTTCCTTTTCCAAAAACAAAAGAGGAAATGCAAGCTTTTTTATTTTTTATTTCAAAAATATTTTTTTTAAATTTATTATTAATTGGGTTTGGACAAATGATTTTTTTCGAATTCAAATGATTCATTAAATTCATAAAAAAAGGAAGATCTTTAATATTTACTCTTTTTTCAAAAATAGTAAGAATATATTTTCCTTTTGTGGTAATTAGTAAGTAGTTAGTATTTTCAATTCCTTCTTTAATTCCCTTTAGTTGTTTTAAAATACCAATCGAATAATCATTTATAATGTTGGAAACTTCAGAAAATGAAAGTTGCGTATAAATAGCCATTATTGAAGAGATGATGGTAGTTTGAAAGAAACATTTTCTACAGTTGAAATAATTTCTTCTATATTAACTTTTCGTAGTGACTTAATTTTCTCAAGAGTTTCTTCCATCAGAATTTCTGGCGCTGAGGCTCCAGAGGAAAGACCAATATTTTTAGAATTAATTATTTTTTCTGTCGGAAAAGGCATTTCAGGATGAAGTAGTAGGCTATTCGTGCATCCATTATTTTTGGCCACCTCCACAAGCCTTTGCGAATTGGAAGAATTAGGACTACCAATGACTAGAAATAAATCACATTTTGGCGCGATAAGCTTTACAGCGTTTTGTCTATTTGTAGTCGCATAGCATATGTCCTCTTTGATGGGACCCTTAATGTTGGGTATCATACTTTTTAACGCATTAATAATTTCTTTAGTATCGTCAACTGAAAGAGTGGTTTGTGTAATATATGCGTATTTGATATCAGGGCTGAACTTATAATTGATTACATCGTCTTTCGTTTGAATTAATTGAATAGTTCCAACGTCTAACTGACCCATGGTACCTACAACTTCTGGATGGTTTTTGTGTCCAATTAAAAAAATAAAATATCCTTGCTTATTAAGTTGCTCAGCTTCACGATGAACTTTTGAAACAAGGGGACAAGTTGCATCAATGTATATAAGGTTTTTAAATTTAGCATCCTCAATTACTTTTTTGGATACTCCATGTGCTGAAAAAATCACTGGTCGCGAAGTATCTTCTATATCTTCAAGCTCATTTACAAATATTGTTCCTAAATTTTTTAATTCGTCCACAACATGACGATTATGAACTATTTCATGACGAACATAGACTGGCGAGCCATATCTTTCTAGAGTTTTTTTTACAATTAGCACGGCTCTTTCCACTCCAGCACAAAATCCTCGTGGACTAGCAAGAAAAATATTTAATGTTTCCATATTATTGTTTGTACTTATCATAAATTTCATCAAGTATAATATGAGGCAATGTTAATGAGGCCAATCCTACAAAGGTTATTTTAATTATTGATTTATCAATAGAAAATTCGTTTTTTAAATAAACTAACATTAATAATGCAATAGCAAAAGTAATAATTGTAAGGGGTAATGAAGAAACAGCAAATTTTTTTAATCCTAAATTAATATTCTTATTATTTAGCTCATATGACAAGGATAAGATGTGTTTAGTAGAGTGCATAAAACAAAAATACAAAGTAAATGCTAAAAATAAGGGTAAAAAATAAAATATAATCAAAATAAACAGTATCTCTAAATTCATTATTAGGAAGCATTCCCAATTTATTTTTTTTTTAAAAAAATAAAAAAATACAAATAAGAATAAAATAATTACATTAACCCAAAAACAATAAAACCAATTAATTTTTATAATTAAAGAATCTGCATTTTCCACTATTAGAATTTTTATAAAACCTTGAGTTTCTTCTTGATTAAAATAAAAAGATGAAGATATGATGATCAAACCTCTCATAAAATAAAATAAATTATCTAGAACTGAGTGCTTGCGCATGAAGAAAGATACATCTTCTTGCCCAAAGTGAAAAGAAGAGATGATAAAAAAAATAATTAAACTTAAAAATGAAAATTTTATCCAAGAAAACAAAACCAACAACGCAAATAAAATGTAAAACATATAAAATAGTAATAAAGATTTTTTTGGAAATGTTTTTTTTAAAATAAATTTTCCTTTGATATGATCTAAAGCCCCATGAGAAATACCAATGGTAGCAATTAAGATAAAACAAAGAAGATAAAAATTTTTATTAAAAGAATAAATTGCATTTTCAAAAAATATTAACAGTAAGCTCAGGATCATAAAAAAAAATAATTGAGAGTAAAATATTTTTTTTATTTGAGGATTGGTGAATAAAATACTGTTCATTTATTTATTGTCTTAACAATCGATTTATATAAAAAAATAAAAAAATTTTGTAAAAAAATCAATTTAGGCATTGATATTATTATTTTTAGATCTTCTATAAAGCTGCTGCGGTCAGATAAAAAGTTAATCACCGTTTTGCTAGTATTGTTTCTAAACAAATGAAAAAAAATTTTTGGCATAACTTTATGATTTCGCTCAATTACGGAAAGTAAAATTTGGTCAAGAAATTTGTATTTAAAAGATCTGATCAAAGGAAGATTTATTGTTCCGCTTAATTTTAATTGTTTGGCTAAATTTTCACTAAATGCTTGAATGGCTTGGAAAGTGTAACCCGTACTAATCCTAGTCATGTTGCCCGCGGTTCCTATTTTGATGTGATTTAAAGAGCTGTCATTTAAAGGAAAGTGACGAAGCGGAATAGCTCCAATTTCTTCATATTTGATTTTTCCTGAAATTTTTCTCTTTAATAAATATCTACTTATCTCTTCTTTATATTTATACTTTTCTTTAATTTTTTTGGAATACCAGGTGGTTTCAATTAATGCTCTTTTTTTTGAAAAAGGCAGTACGTAAAAAAAATGTAGTCCATTATTTTGTTCGCAATCAAAGTCCATTAATTGCACACTGGCTGAATTAAATATATTTTTTTTGCTTTCAATTTCACAACCATAAAAATGTTGATACATTTTAGACTTTTCTTTCTTTGCTATTAAACTATCAAATATATATTTAGTTTTATAAGTTTGATTAGGAGTTGTAATAATATTTTTTTTAACGGATAGTATTTTAGTATTTTTTATTAAGTGAATATTTTTATTTTTATTTAAATTATTAATTATAAATTTATAAAACTTTTGTGAATTAATACTTCGGTAGGGAGATCTCAAACACGATAACGATATAGATTGTTGATTATAAGTTATATCAAAAAAATTCCAGCTTTTTTCTATACAACTTTTGAATTTATTATTATTAAAATCCCAATACGACCACATTTTATCTTTTTGGTATTTTTTTCTTTTTTCAAGAATTGCTAATGTATTATTTTTTAAACATCCTTGCCTGTTAAGTTCGTAGGCTAAAGAAAGCCCAGATAGTCCTCCTCCCAAAATAATGTAATCAAATTCTTTCATTTAGATTTATAAATTTAAACAACTCATCCTCCGCCGAACTTAAGTTATAAGGTTTAATAAAAAATAGTTTAATTAGGTCTATGATAGCTGCTGCAGTCAAATATAGCTTTTTCATATTGGAAACATAAATTTTTCCCGATTCTATATAACTCTTTATATTTCTTCTTTTTAAAATTTCATATCCAATTTGCCTATAAATTTTTCTTGCAACTAAAATGGCAAAACGCTGACGAATAGGAATGTGTTTAATTGCATAAAATGATTCATTATACAAATTTTCTGCCATAAAAATTGTTTTTTTTATGCTGTTAAAATCTTTAGAAATATAAAATCTATTATTTTTTGAGTCTTCAATTACATCTCTGGCTATATTTGTGAATTGCATCGCAATACCAAGCTTTATGGCGTCCTTAAAATCTTTTTTATGCTTTATTTGAAGAATTTTTGAAATAATTAAGCCAACTGTTCCAGCTACTCTATAGGAATATAAATAAAGGTCTTTTTTTTTCATAAAAACAACCTTTTTTTTTAAATCAGACTCTATTCCATCAAACAAATCTGAAATAATTTTTTTTTTTATATTGTTCTTTTTAATAAGTTTTTTAAAGTCATCAACAATGGGAGTGGATTTCTTTTTATAAAAATAATTCTTAAATTTTTTAAATTCCTCTTTTTTTACATGAACAGGACGATTATTATCTGCAATATCATCAATAGTTCTACAGAAACTGTATACAGTGGAGAACTGTAAAAATATTTTTCGAGATAGAAAAAAAGATGCCCAGTAAAAAGATTTTGAATGTTTGGAAATTAGCACTTTGTTGCTTTGATACATTATAATAATTTATCTAAGACTTTTGCAGAAGACAGAACTCCCGGAACCCCAGCTCCTGGATGGGTGCCAGCACCCACAAAGTATAAATTTTTAAAGATTTCAGATTGATTATGAAATCTGAAATATGCAGATTGAGTAAATTTGGGTTGTATTGAAAAACCTGATCCATGCAAAGTGTTAAGTTCTTTTTCAAAATAATCGGGCGTAATGTATAAATCACTGATAATATTTTTTTTTATTTCTGGTAAAATCGTTTTTTCCATAACATTAATAACAAGTTCTTTGAAGTCAGGTCCTTGTTTTTTCCAATTTATTTTAGATAAATTATTTGGAACAGGAACAAGAACATAAAAAGCATCATGGCCAGCAGGAGCCATTGAACTATCGGTGGCTGTGGGTCTGTGAAGATAAAAGCTTATATCACTTGATAGTATTTTTTTTTCAAAAATATTATCTAACTGATTTTTATATTCATTGCCAAAAACAATTGTATGATGAGCTACATGAGAATATTGTTTTTTTGAACCAAAATAGTAGACAAATAATCCCATGGAGTAATTCATTTTATTTATTTTCTTTTTAAATAAATAACCATAATTTTTTTTGTTATTAATTAAATTTTTATAAACATTGGGAGGGTCTGCATTACAAACCACATAATCAGCTGATAAAATTGTTTTATTATTTAGTTCTATTTCAGTTATTCTATTATTTGAGTTTATTAACCTTGTTACTTCTGAATTTTTTAAAACTTTAATATTTTCTTCAACCATCAACTTTTCTAAGGAGTTGATTATATTGCCAGTACCACCCATTGCGTAGTGTATACCCCATTTTTTTTCTAAGTATAAAATTAGAGTATATATAGATGTTGTTGAAAAAGGGTTTCCACCCACTAGAAGCGGATGCATGCTAAAAATTTTTCTTAATTTCTCATTTGAAATATAACTAGACACAAATTGGTAAACGGACTGATAACTTTTAAGTTTTAATAAATCTAAAAGTTGTTTTGCCATAAAACCAATGCTGTGAAATGGTTTGTCAGACAATTCAATGAAACCTTTATTAAATATTTTCTCAGTAAACTTAAGAAGCTTTAAATAACCTCCAAGATCATTGGTGGAAAATTTTTTAATCTCATTTTTCATTTTGTCTTCATCACCCGAATAGTCGAATGAATCACCGTTTTCGAATACAAATCTGTACCAAAGATCTAAAGGTTTAATGGTTACATAGTCAGAAATATTTTTATTAAAAAGAGCAAATAGTTCTTGTAGCAAGTAAGGAGCTGTTATGACTGTTGGTCCAGCATCATAGGTAAAACCATCTTTTTTAAAAACCCTAGCTCTTCCTCCCAGGTCTCCTTGTTTTTCTACAAGCGTCACATCGTATCCCTTGGCTTTCATTCTAAGCGCTGCTGCTATACCACCGAAGCCTGAACCTATGACAATTAAATTTTTCTTCATTTTATAACTAATTTCTTGTAGATACTTTTACATGGATAATCAAAAAACAACAAAAAATTCTCCTGAAAAAGTAAAGCTAGAAATAGAAAAGAAATATTATTGGTGCACTTGCGGTCTATCTACAAAGCAGCCTTTTTGTGATGGAACTCATAAAGTTAAAGGAGAATTTAGACCTATGCATTTTGACGTTTCTGAACAAAAAGAATATTTTTTGTGCAATTGTAAAAAAACTAAAAATCCACCGTTTTGTGACGGGTCCCACAAATAAATACTAAATATTTTTTTTTAAACTTTCGATGCCTTCTCTAACGCTAGAGAAATTAACCTCTTCAATTTTGTTCTTTTCAATTGTTTGCGTTATGATTTTTTTAGCACTCTCAATAGCAACGAGAGTTGAAATTTTTTTTACTTCTTTAAGTGCATTATTTTTGGCTTGAGTAATTTTTTCTTCTATATTTTTTTCTCTAATTGTGAGCATAGAATTTATCTTATCCCTCATTACTGCACTTTCCTCTTCACTTGTCTTTTGGGCTCTTGATAATATTTCTTCACATTCTTTTTTGGATTGCTCTAATTGGTTTTGATATTTTCTTAGTAGCTCATCACTTTCTTGCTTTATAGTTTCAGACTCATTTATTTTAAATTTAATTTCTTTAATTTTCTCCTCTAAAGAACTACCAATTAGCGAGGGTATTTTTTTATAAATAAGAAAAGCTACAAAAAGAAAAAAAGAAACTGCAACCCAAAAAGTAGCATCCATTAGTTTAGTCCTCTCATATATTTTTTAGATACTTCATCGACTATTGCTCTTGCGCTTGCCTCATTGGTTTCCACGTTTGATACCTTTTTGACAAGGTTTTTTGCAATTTGTTGAGCTATATCATTGATACTTGTCATAGCTGCATTTTTAAAATTGTTTATTTCTTTTTCAACTTCTTGTAATTTTTCTTCAGATTTAATTTTGATTTCTTTTTTTTTACTTTCAAATTCTTCTTGTAAATTTTTTTTATTTTTTTCTATTAAGTCTTGAGCTTCTTTTTTTGCTTTTGCTATGACTTTTAAATATTCTTGATATTGTTCTTCAGCTTGATTTTTAAGATTTCTAGCTTCATCTATATTGTCACTGATATGATCATTTCTTTGCTCAATACTTTCGGACAATCTTGGTAAAACTATTTTTGAAATAATGATATATAGAAAAGAAAAAGTAATGATAAGCCAAAAAATTTGAGGGAACCAAGTACCCGGATTTAGTTGAGGCATACCCGCTTTCTCTGCTGCTTCAACTGCAGCAGAGCTTAAAAGAATAGATAAGAATAAAATTTTATCCATTAATTTAATTAAAAAGCGAATAGAATAATTAGAGCCACAACTAGTCCAAATAGACCTGTTGCTTCTGCAAGTGCAAATCCTAATAATAAATTTGGGAATTGCTTTTGTGCTGCAGAAGGGTTTCTCATGGCACCTGATAGATAGCTACCAAAAATTG
>VTPF01000025.1 GCA_008638025.1 Pelagibacteraceae bacterium
TAATGCAATGCTGCATTGTAGTGAGAGCACGCTATATAATCTTCAATTTTTTTTTTACAAGTAAATTTTTGTAAATTTTTTATTAAACCAAACTACTGCGACACTTGAGCTTAAACAAAAATATTTTTATGAAAACACAATTCGAACACAAACAATCCTTACATGCCGTTCATGAATACATTAACACCTACATTAAGTTTAGTACCTAATTTTACTATCAATAAACTATTTGATATTTTTAAGAGCACCCTATCGGTGGCAATAACGATGATCGTTATAACCGCAGTTTTATGTTTGCCCTTGATTTTGTTTTTAGCAACCAAAGCTGGCGCATAGTTGATCCATTACTATAGTTTATTTGTATCAACTTCAGCCAATAAGAGTATAGGCATACCTAATCATGCGATTATGTATGATTAGAATGTAAATATGATACCATATAACGAAGAAGAATTAGAGTTTCTAAACAAAGCTTAAATTTTCCCCAACAGCTAACCAAGGATTTATTGTGGAACTACAAACAGGATTGTGGCTACTATGTATAGGCGTTCCTGCAACCTTTTTTTGTATAGCATTTTTAATTTGGTGTGAAGAAAGTAACAATTCAAAAAAATAAAAAACATGTTTCGTATTGAGGTCCTAACTTCAAAAAATTCCCGAACACAAACCATAGCGGAAGACCAATTAAAAAACCTTATATGTGAAAAGCTTATACAGATGTTGAGGGATAAATATCTTCATAGCGTAGCTCTTTCTAAAAGTCCTACGGTAATGTATATTTTTACTTATCAAAGCGATGCGTGATTATTTAGATAAAATACTTTCCCCAAAAAAAATTGAGCAAATTAAAGATTCATTATTATGGATTATTTTTGGGTGTTTAATGATTTGGTGGGCGTATCACCTTTTTTAACAATATGAAAAAATTCTTAGTTTGTATGACCATTTTTTTTTCTTCCTCAGCCACCGTGTTTGCAGAAACTTGCCCAAATTTAATTAAACAAATTGACGAATTACTTGCAGAATCTAAGCAATTAAGCGCTGAACAAATTAAAGAGGTTAAAATTTTAAGAATACAAGGAGAAGAGGCTCACAAAGAAGGAAATAAAGAAGAATGCGAAAAACTTCTTAGTCAGGCACTTGATCTGTTAGGGTAGTTAAGAAAATGCAAAATAATATTGGATGGAACTTTGATAATAGTTATTTAAATTTATCAAAGATGATGACGGCGCAGTTATCGCCCGTCCCTGTTAAAGATCCAAAAATAATTTTATATAATGAAAAATTAGCAAAAGAATTGGGTCTAAACTTTTCTTCTCTTAGTAAAGACCAGCAAGCTTTAATTTTTTCAGGAAATGTTCTTCCCGTAGGAACGGTTCCTTGGGCGGAGGCATATGCGGGACATCAGTTTGGTCATTTTGTTATGCTCGGTGATGGTAGAGCGATTGTCTTAGGAGAGCATGTTGCCCCTGATAAAAAAAGATTTGATATTCAATTAAAAGGATCGGGAAAAACTCCTTATTCACGAGGAGGCGATGGCAGAGCAGCTTTAGGTCCAATGTTGAGAGAATATATTATTAGTGAGGCTATTCATCATTTAACTATTCCCACCACAAGAAGTTTAGCGGTGGTAGCAACAGGTCAAAATGTAATGCGTGAAACTATTTTACCTGGAGCTATTTTAACAAGAGTTGCTGCAAGTCATATAAGAGTGGGAACTTTTGAATTTGTAGCTGCGCAAAAAGATGTCGGAGCACTTCAAGAACTGATTATGTACTGCATTGACAGACATTATCCTGAACTAAAAGGTGAGAAGATTCCTGCCTTGCAATTATTTAGAGCAGTGATGCATAGACATGCTGACTTAATCGTAAATTATATGAGAATTGGTTTTATTCATGGTGTGCTTAATACAGACAATGTTGCCATATCAGGAGAGTCCATTGATTATGGTCCTTGTGCTTTTATGGATGGCTATGATCCTAAAACAAAATTTAGCTCAATAGATCATCAAGGCCGTTATGCTTATGGAAATCAGGCAAAGATTGCCCAGTGGAACATGGCTCGTTTTGCTGAAACGCTTATCCCTTTAGTTGATGTCGATCTAAATAAATCAATTGAAATATTAGAAAAAGAAATAGCTAATTTTGCAGATATTTATGGAGCAAAAAGCCTTGAGATGATGAGGGGGAAACTTGGCATTCAAGCAGGAGATACAGAGGAAGATCATTTTTTTATTAAAGAATTACTTGATTGGATGCATGCTAATAAGGCTGATTATACCAATACTTTTAGAGATTTAATGAATGAGAATATGCATCATTCTATTTATCAAAACGAAGACTTTCAAAGCTGGTATGCAAAATTTATTAAAAAAAACCCAGATAAGAACATCATGAAAAAATATAATCCAGTATTCATTCCAAGAAATCACAAGGTAGAAGATGCTTTGCAACATGCTCACGATAATAATTTAGAACCATTGCATAAATTATTGCAAGTTTTGGAGAAACCTTATGAAGAAAATAGTAATCAATCTGAATATCAAATGCCAGGTCCTAAATCCGATGTTCCTTATCAAACATTTTGTGGAACTTAATTTTTAATGTTTATTATTTATGCTTGGTTTTTTTTGATGAATTTATGTGGAAGAAACACATGAATTACTTGGAATGCTATTATTAATTTTATTTATTTTACATATTGCTGCAGAATTGTATCATCACTATATTAGAAAAAATAAAACATGAACAAGAACATATTATAAATAAATGACTATTATTAATTTTACTCCCATCAGCTCTGTTATAGGAGGATTGTTAATTGGGCTTGCAGTGATCATTTTTTTTATAGGTAATGGTCGAATTGCTGGAGTAAGTGGAATTACGAATAATTTTTTATTTTCTAAAATAAATAGACTAGATAATTTTTTATTTCTTCTAGGAATTATTTTAGGACCTTTGCTTTACCGTTTTTTTACAGGAACAACTATTCCTTTTGTAATTGATAGTTCTCTTATTCTTTTAGTATCAGCTGGTTTATTAGTTGGAGTAGGAACGGCGATTGGCGGAGGATGCACAAGTGGTCATGGGGTTTGTGGTATCAGTCGTTTTTCATCAAGATCCATAGTAGCAACTTTACTATTTATGTTTGCTGCTATCATAACCGTTTATGTGAAAGGGATGATCTAGTATGAATCGTTTTTGTTCGCTTTTTTCAGGTTTGATATTTGGTTTGGGTTTAACTATTTCTGGAATGACCAATCCGGAAAAAGTAATTAATTTTTTAAATGTTGCTAGAAGCTGGGACCCATCCCTTGCATTCGTGATGATTGGTGCCATTTTAGTAAGCGCTCCTTTTTTTTATTTGGTAAAAAATAAAAACAAACCCTTGTTTGCAGAGTCATTTTCTTGGCCAACATTAAAAGAAATTGATTCTAAACTTATTATTGGGTCGTTATTATTTGGAATCGGTTGGGGGCTTATTGGTTTGTGTCCTGGACCTGCTATTGCATCCATTTCCCTTATTCATCACTCCAGTTTTACATTTATACTGGCTATGCTTGCAGGATTTTCATTAGTTAGAGCCTATAATTTAATAAATTAGGCTATTATCATTTTTATTGACTATTTAAGGATTTTTAATAGATTAGATATGCATATTGGGAATACTTAGTATGCGCCATTCACATGGATTAAAAGTGACTCATCTACATGAGTTAAAAGTAGGTAAACTTTTAACAAGAGGTACACTTAAATGTTACATAGAATAAATGATCTGTTGATCAAAGCTAAAAAGCAAAAGACTGTTGAAAAAGTCAACAATACTTTAGCCAAAAACGTTAAAGCAGTTGATACTTATGCTAATGGCACAACAGGTTATGTAATCAAAGAAGGTTCAGGCAAAGGAAAAGCGAAAGCTCATCTGGCACCTAATCGATTTGAATAATCCACAGAGATTTTTTTAAAAAGGGAGAGAATTCTAACTCTCCCTTTTTTTTGTCTTATTTTTTCTTTAGTATGCCTTCATGCAGGCTCGTTCAAATACAGTTGATTTATTTACCATTCAAATCAAGGAGCACATGAATGATGATTTTATTATCATTGATCATAAAGAAACTTTAAATAACGCTATTGCAAAACTGCAAGCAGAAAAAAAATCAAGTATTTTAGTTATCAAAGACAATGTTCTTTCGGGAATTATCACCGAACAAGATATTGTAAGAAAAGTTACTTTGCAAGAAAACCAAAATAACTCTTTAACATCTGTCATGACACAACCCGTCATTTCTGTAAATGAAGATGATTTATTGTTTTATGCAGTTGGTAAAATGCGTAAAAATAAATTTAGGCATATCCCGGTTATTAACAAAGAACTCTACCCAGTTGGCATAATTGATTTACAGTCTGCTCTTGCTGCTGAACTTGGAACTATTATTCATGAGATTGATCAATTAAGTTATGATGATGATAGTACGGAGAGTTTAATAAAAATCAAAAAACAACAAATTTCTTTAACGGAAACATTAATAAATCAAAATGCAAGTCCAGGAGACATTAGTTATCTCTTAAGTTTTTTGAATAATGTGATTTATAGAAGAGCGGTTAAGATAGCGGAGAAAAAAATTCAGGAAAAAAATATCTTAGCTACTATTCCTAATTATTGCGTCATTGTTATGGGATCGGGGGGAAGAATGGAAAGTTTTTTACATCCCGATCAAGATAATGGAATTATTTATGATGATCATGGGGATGATCCGAAGCAAGTAGATTTGTATTTTTTAGAACTTGCTAAAGAATTTACCAAAATATTAGATGAGTGCGACATTCCTTATTGCAAGGGAGATTTAATGGCGAGCAATAAGTTGTGGAGAAAAAGTATCTCTGACTGGAAAAAACAAATTGATGAGTGGACTTCCGATATGACTGTACAAAACTCTAGATATATCGATATGCTTTATGACTTTAGGTCTGTTTATGGCAAAGAGGAGTTAGCTGATGAATTAAGAAAACATGTTATAGAAAAGTTACAGGGCAATCATGTCTTAAAGTTTCTCTACAAAAGTGAAGAAATGACCAGTTCAGGAATTAATTTCTTTGGCGGTTTTATTTTAGAGAAGGAAGATGAAGAAAATCTGGGCTTGCTTAATTTAAAGCATACCGGGACTTTGCCTTTAATTGAGTCCATTCGTCTGTATTCCATTAAGTACGGAATCACCAATGTATCCACCACAAGCAGACTAAAAGGCCTGCAAGATAAGGGTGTTTTTACCGAAGATGAGCATAATTTTTTTAAAAGTGCCTTTAAATTTTTGTCTGACATTTTACTTAAAAACCAAGTAGAAAGGGCCAAACAAGGCAAGGTCATTAAAAACTTTATTGATCCTAAAAAGTTGCTGGATTTAGACAAGCAGTTGTTAAAGATATACCTAAAGAAAATTAAAAACTTAAAAGAACGAGCAAGAGGAGATTTTGGTGAAGAATATTTTTAGTCGTTTGAAACTTTATTTAAAAAATAGAATTTCATTTGCTACCATCAATGTAACTGACGCAACTTTTGCCGTCTTAGACACAGAAACGACAGGTCTTGATTTTACCAAGGATAAAATTGTATCGATCGCTGCTGTTAAAATTTCAGAATTAAGAATACAAGAACAAGAAATATTGAATGAATTAGTCAATCCCGAGAGAGATATTCCTTGGGAGTCTGTTAGGATACATCATATTACCAATGAGCATGTGAAAAATAAAAAAACATTTTCTGAAATTGAGAAAAAAGTAACAGATTATTTACAAGAATGTATTTTAGTAGGGCACAATGTTGATTTTGATATAAACTTTATAAGAACAGGTTTGCCACAATCAAATTTGGGAACCTTAGTTAAAAATATAACAACTATTGATACTATTTTGTTATCTGCTGGATTGTTTCCAGATTTAGAAACTTATGAACTAAGTTATTTATGCAATAAATTTAATATTAGAACCAATGATCAGATTAGGCATTCAGCCATAGGGGACTGCATTGTCACTGCACGCTTGTTTTTATTTTTATTAGAAGAGGCAAGAAAACAAAATATCACAACCGTTGCAGACATTGCCCGAGTTTGTAAACAAGGGCAAAAGCTAAATCAATTAACCAGAAACGCAATTAAGATTC
This sequence comes from Pelagibacteraceae bacterium, assembly GCA_008638025.1. Lineage (GTDB taxonomy): Bacteria > Pseudomonadota > Alphaproteobacteria > Pelagibacterales > Pelagibacteraceae > IMCC9063. The sequence goes on from VTPF01000025.1 coordinate 6,160, forward strand.
ATTAATTTAATAGGTTAAATTTATGATGGAAAAAAAGGCTGCTGCTAAAAAAAGTACTTTAGTAAGCGTTATTGTAAATTTATTTCTAGGATCCTTTCAAATTGTAGCTGGTTTTTTTTCAGGTTCACAAGGTTTAGTTGCAGACGGTATTCACTCGCTATCAGATATGGTTTCTGACTTTGTAGTACTATTTGCCAATAAACATAGCAGCAAAGATCCAGATGATGATCATCATTATGGACATCAAAGATATGAAACAGCAGCATCCTTATTTATAGGAGCTTCTTTGGTTGCGGTTGGTATTGGAATGATTTGGAATGTTGGTGTTAAAATTATAGATCCAGATGTTACCAAAGAGATCAAGATTATTGCACTTTGGATAGCAATAGGTGCCTTGATTGTTAAAGAATTATTATTTCAATATATGATTTATGTAGCAAAAAAAGTACGTTCTTCCATGCTTATCGCTAATTCTTGGCATGCACGTTCGGATGCCGCCTCATCTCTGGTGGTATCCATTGGTATTATTGGAGCTCTTTATGGTTACACAGTTTTTGACTCTATTGCAGCTTTAATCGTTGGATTTATGATTATTAAAATGGGTTGGAATTTTGCTTGGGATGCTTTGAATGATTTAATGGATAGATCCGTTTCTATCGAAGAGGATAAAAAAATAACTGACATTATTTTAGCAACACCTGGTGTTAGGGGTTGTCATGATTTAAAGACTAGAAAAATGGGTGACATGATTTTAGTCGATGTTCATATTGAAGTAGATTCAAATATGAGCGTTAAAGAGGGACACGCTATTGCCGTTGCGGCACGAAATGCTGTGATGGAACAAATGCCAGTTCTTAATGTGATGACTCACATTGATCCTATCTAATTAGCAGTGGTGATCTTTTAAATCTTTTTTAATATCTTCGTGGTCTCCCACAATAATGTGGTGTTTGCTTTTAGTGACATATTTTTCTAACAAAGGAATTGCAATCAATGGTGTAAGACCTCCAAGCACTATACCTACTGCTGCAGATTGTAAATTTGGATCTAACGTAGCTGCTATAAAATCTGCTACCACGTGAGCTACAACTACTCCTAAAATTCCTGCAACATAACCATTCGATGCAATTTTCAATAATCGGTTAATGCTCCATCCAGTATAAAAACCAATTAAAGGTATGATAGTGTGAACAAAGCCAAACACAAAGCCACGTAACCAACCTTTATCTTGTAGCCAAACAATTTCTTCAATCAAATGTTCCATAATTTATGAGCAGCCTTTACAAAGGGTAGATACTTCTAATTCAAAATTAGAAAAATCATATTTTTTGATGGGATATTTTTTTAAAATAGAAGCAAATAAATCTGATTTTAATTCTTCTGTATCACCACACTTTTTACAAATAGCAATCGAAGGATTATGATCTTTAGCATGAGTATGATTACATAAAATATAAGTTTTATTTTGGTTAGATTTATGAATTTGTCCTTCTTCGATTAATTTATTTAAAGCTCGGTATACTGACATGGGTTGTACTTTTTTAATCTTCTGAAATTTTTCTAATATCGCATAAGCTGATAAGTGAACTTTGGATTTCTTAATAATATCTAGAACAATCTCATTATTAGTCATATGTGATGTTATAACATAACATTTCTTTAAATCAACGAACCAAGACACCCCAGCTGGACAAACGAAGCCAAATTAAGCTTGATAAATAAGGGTTATTTTTAAGAATGCTTAAAAAAGATCCCGATTTATTAAAAATGAGTAATTTCATATCAAAATCTCAATCCATGACTGAGGCAGAATCATGCTATGATAAATTAATTAGTTAACATTGTATTGGGAAGCTAATGATTAGAGTTCTTTATTATTTTCCTTACATGTATTGAATTTAAAATGATGGAAATTGTTATTTATATTACTTGTGGAGCTATCATAGCTTTTATTCTTTTTTATTTTTTTAATAAGAGAAAAGGAAATGAAGATGACTCTTCTGTATTAAGCACACAGCTTAGTGAACTTGCAAGACGGTTTACGGTTTTAGAGGAAGCTGCAAAACAAATGGGATCTATGCAAACATCAATCGATACTACCTTTAAAAATTTTCAAAATATGCTTGATGATAAACAGGAACGAGGAGCTTTTTCTGAAGTTGAATTAGAAAAATTACTTCGCGATAGATTACCAAGTAATTATTTAAAATTTCAAGAAACGTTAAGTAATGGCAAAAGAGTAGATTGCTTAATTGACTTTGGAGATGCCAATTCAAGAATAGCTATTGATAGTAAATTTGTTCTAGATAACTTTAAAATATTTAAGACTTCTGAATTAGAAGAAGAAATTAAAAAATATAAAAAACTCTTTGAAGAAGATGTGATGAAAAATGTGAAAAAGATTTCATCCGATTACATTATTTCTGGGGAAACGGCACCCCACGCTATCATGTTTGTACGATCGGAAAGTGTATATCGATCGATTCAAGATAGTGATGTTGATCTGATGGGAAAGGCTAGAGAAAAAAATGTTTTAATTGTCTCTCCTTCGTATTTGTGGGGATTGTTAAACACTCTTCGTGTTTTTTTAAAAGATAGCGAAATGAATAAAAAGGCTCAAATGATTATTAAAGAAATAGGATTAATCGGAAAAGACGTTGGAAGATTAGTGGAGCGCACAGAAGACGTTGAAAAAAAATTTAATCTAGTTGCTGATCAATTTAGAAATATTAAAGTTTCTGCTGAAAAAATACAGCGTAGAGCAGAAAAAGTAGAAGAAATAGAAGGAACCAATGTTCCATCCATAGAAAAGGAAGATAAATAATGAATTACGCATTTTACGATTTTGAGACAACCGGAAGATCTGGGACATGGGATCAAATTATTCAAGTCGGAGCAGTATTAGTGAACTCTGAATTTCAAGAGCTAGATAGATTTGAAGCTAAATGTAGCTTAAGACCAGGCTTGGTTCCAGAGCCAGGAGCTTTGTTAGTTAATAAAACGACACCTGACATGCTTAGAAAAACAAATCTTTCTCATTATGGTTTGGTTGAGCAAATGTTACAAACTTTTAAAAAATGGACCCCAGCTCTTTTTATTGGATACAACTCCATAGGTTTTGATGAAGAGTTTTTAAGAAAAACTTTATTTAAAACAT
>VTPF01000026.1 GCA_008638025.1 Pelagibacteraceae bacterium
AATAAAAAATATTAAAAAAATTTTTTAAAAATTTATTTTCAAAATTTAAAGAATTATCGCTAGCAGAAATATATTTGTGAGGAATAAAATTAATGTCAGTGGTAGAAAGAATGGCAACTATAGTAAATAAATAATAAAAACCACCAAGCCATTGACTTAAGGATCTCCATAATAAAAGAGATTTATCCAACTGATCTGGGCTAATAAAAATCGAAAAACCAAAACTTAAAAAGCCAGATACAGACTCGTAATAAGATGAAAATAAATCTAAATTATAATAGCTTAAAAAGTATGGAATGCTTATAAAAATTGGCAATACTAGCCAACCTATTAAGATTAACAGCTGTAAATTTATTTTATTTATATATTTATCCTCTTTAAAAAAACTGCAAATAAAAAAAAGAGAAATGGATAATAAAAAAACAACTAAATAGGAAAAAATTTCATCGTTATTATTTTCCAAATAAGAAAAGCAAATAACAAAAAAACTTCCCGTGGCTAAAGGAATAAAAAACCATCTTAAATAGTAAAAAATTAACTTAATATTCATTAAAAATTATACTAAAAATATGGAGAAATTTTAAACAAAGACTCTATTGTTGGAAGATTTTCTCTATTAGATAAAAGAATTACTCTGTCATTTAAACAAAAAACCGTATCTTTTTTTGGAACCATGACGACTCCATCGCGTACAATTAAGCCTATTCTAATTCCGTCTGGAATATCAGCTTTGCTAAGAGTAATATTCAAAAGTTCAGAACTTTCCAATATTTTAGCTTCAATAACTTCAAATTCACCGTTATCAAGAGTGTATACACTTTCAATTTTTCCTTTATGAACATGTTTTAATATTGTTGAAACTGTTGTCATTCTAGGATCAACAATGTCATCAAGTTTTAAGGTTGATTGCAAAAGAGAATAGTTAGAGCTATTTGCTATAGATATTGTTCTTTTAATCCCTTTCTTTTTGCACAAAAGAGCTGACATAATGTTAACCTCATCATCATTAGTCAAAGACAAAACCGTATCAATTTCTTCAATATTTATTTCTTTAAGTAAATTTTCATCAAGACCGTCTCCTTTTATTACTATTGTCTCATTAAGCTCTGATGCAATCATTTCAGCTCTTTCAGCGTCTTTTTCAATAATTTTAATTCTTGGATTTTGCTCATGCTCTTCCAGCATTTTTCCCAAGTCTAAACCAATATTACCAGCACCAATTATTAAAATAGTTTTTGCAAATTTTTCTTCTTTTCCAAAAATTGACAGAGTTCTATCTACTTGTTTTGAATTCGTTAGAATGTATGCTTTGTCATTTTTTATGAGCTTGTCTGATTTTTTTAAAATTAAAAATTTATCATTTCTTAAAACTCCAAGAACATTTGCATCTAAATCGGTGAATATATCTGACAACTTAGATAGCGCTGTATTAATTACAGGACACTTTTCATCAATTTGAATTTCCAAAAGTCTAACAAGATCGTCAGCAAAAGGAATATTATCAATTGCACCGGGAGCTTCTAATTTTCTTTGTAGAGACTTAGCAACTTCAAATTCTGGAGAAATAATAATATCGATTGGTAAATTTTCTTTAGTAAAAAGACCTTTCCAAATTGGTTTTAAAAATTCTTTTGATCTAATTCTTGCAATTTTTCTTTGAATGTTAAAAAGTGAATGAGCAATTTGACAAACTACCATATTTGTTTCATCATTTCTCGTAACTGCAATGATCATATCAGCATTTTTAGCATCGGCCTTTTCTAAAACGGATGGATAAGTTGCAATTCCAACAATTCCTTTAGCATCAAGAGTGTCGTTTATTTTTTGAATATCTGCACTATTTTTATCAATAACAGTAACTGAGTGACCTTGTTTAGAAAGTTGAGCGCAAATAGAAAAACCTACTCTACCCGCTCCACAAATTAAAATATTCATTTATAAACAATTCCTAAAGAAGTTAATTTTCTATGCAAGGCAGATCTTTCCATGCCAATACTTTCGGCCGTTTTTGATATATTTGAGCCATTTTTTTTTAATTGGTGGGACAAATATTCACGCTCAAATTGTTCTCTTGCAGATTTTAAAGGAGAATCAAGATTTAAGATATTGGAAGTGCTAAGCTCTTCATTTTTAATACTGTCATTTATTATTTTATTGAAAGATTTTTCATTTCCATCACATAAAATTAGTGATCTTTCTACTAAGTTTCGCAATTCTCTAACATTACCTAACCAGTCATGTTTATAAAGTTTTGTATAGTTAGATCTTAAAGATATTTCCTTTTTTCCTAAGCTTTTGGATATTTTCTTAGTAAAATATTCTAGTAACAAAGGTATGTCTGTATATCGACTTTTTAAACTTGGCAAATCAATTCTTGCTATGGCAATTCTTTGAAAAAAATCTTCTCTAAAGTTTCCATTGTTAATTTCTTCTCTTAAATTTTTACTTGAAGTAGTTAAAACTCGAACGTTGGTAGAAACTTCTTTGTCATCATTAACTCTTCGGAATTTTTGTTCGGTTAAAACACGAAGAATCTTAGCTTGAGTTTCAAGAGAAATGTCTGAAACATTATCAATCAAAAGTGTTCCTTTGTCAGCTTTTTCAAAAAAACCCTTAATAATACTTCCGTCACTTTTTTTAGATCCAAAAAGTTCAAAGTCAAATGTATCAGGATTCAATAACGCACCATTACATACAATAAAAGGTTCTTCACTTCTATTGGAGTTTTTATGAATTGTCCTGGCCACAAGTTCTTTTCCAGAGCCAGATGGACCTGTAACTAGTATTCTTGTATCTGTTGGTGAAATTTTTTGTATGGTTTCTTTAATCGCAAGTATCTCTGGACTCTTACCAATAATTTCATAGGTATCATAAAATAATTGATTTAAATTTTTGTTTTCAATCTTTAACTCCAAAGTTTCCAAAGCTCTTTTTACAAAATTAAGTAAACGATCTTTATTAAAAGGCTTCTCTAAAAATTCATAAGCACCCAGCTTCATTGAATCCACTGCAATTTGAATTGTTGCATGACCAGAAATCATAATAATTGGAATTGTACTATTTAATTTTTTTATTTTTTTTAATAAATAAATACCATCTTTTTTTTTGTCTTTTAAAGAAATATCAATAATTGCGAGGTCAAATTTTTTATTTTCAATTATCAATTCAGACTCTGGAACAGAGCTTGCCTCAATAGTACTATAACCTTCATCCTGTAATATAGATGAAATTAAAAATCTTATATTCTTTTCATCGTCAATAATTAAAATTTTTTTCATTTTTTTATTGAAAATTTTATTTTTGCACCACCATCATCATTATTCATAAACTGAAATTCTCCATTATGTTCATGAATAATTTTTCCAGCAATTGATAACCCTAGACCCGAACCAAAATTTTTAGTGGTAAAATATGGTTCGTGTATATTATTAAGACTATCTAATGGAAAACCTATTCCATTATCATTAATTTCAAAAATTATATTTTCAGAATTATCAGAAATAGATAAGCTAATTTTTCCCAAACCATTTGAATTTTTTTCATTAATAGACTCAACTGCATTCTTAATTAAATTTGTAAACAACCTAAATATCTGATTTTTATCGCAAATTATAATAGGATCTATTAAATCACTTTTGACATCGAATTCGATATTTGAATAGTTGCTTTTATATGGATTTATTGAATTATTAACTATTTCAATAATATTGTTTTTATCAAGAACTGGTTCGGGCATTCTCGCAAAATCTGAAAAAGAATTTAATAATGAATTAATCTCAATAATTTGATGATTTATCATTTCGATGTGTTGGTCAAAAACTTTTTTATCAATAGTTATTTGACTTTTGAATTTATCTTTAATTGTGTCCAAAGATAACTGGATGGGAGTTAAAGGATTTTTTATTTCATGGGCTAATTTTTTTGCAATGATATTCCATGCTTCAAAACGTCCAGTTAGTGAAATTTTTTTTTGATCCGATCTAATTCTGCTCAGCATTTCATTGAAGGTATGAGAAAGTTGAGCAAAATCGGTATCTAAATTTTTCTCATCTAAGGAAAAATTATAATTACCTTTTTTAATTTCATTTGAAGCATTAAAAAGTGAAATAAGGGGCCTAGTAAAATAATTAGATAAATTAATAGATATAATACTAGATAAGAAAACTAAAATTAGAGTAATTATTATGTAAATTATCATAAAAGTTACTTGTAAAGAAAAAATATTATTTTTTATATTTACGTAATAAGTAGATGCCTCCCCAGTTTTCTTTAAATTACTTACAATCTGTGGATCAACATCTTGAATGACATATAAATAAAGATTATCAAAATTAGATAATTTGACCATACCATATGATTTATTGGTAAAGGCACTAGAAATAATAATAGGTTTTCCCTTATTAGCGGCCAGCAATATATATTTATCTGGTTTGGAAAAATTTTTAAAGTTATAGCCGGGTGTAGAATACACTAAATCACCCTTGTCTGTTACAATGAATAAATTATTTATTGACCTTATTCTCGCTTGAGCTTCAATATATTTTTCAAATCTTTCCTTATTTGAAATAAGCAATTCTTTGTTTCTATTAAAATCATTTGCTGTCAATAAAATATCTTTACTTATTGATAGCTGATGCTCATTTAAATATCTTTTGGCAACCTCAACAGAATTGTTAACAACATCATTAATTTTTTTATCAAACCATTTTTCAATACTAAAATTGAATATTAATAAAGAAAATATAGCAACAACAATCGATGGAATTGCCGCAAGAGAAATAAAATATATTAAAATTCTATTTTGAGTTTTATTACCAATTTCAATTGTATTTTTTCTTTTAACATAAATGCTTAAGAATTTAATAAAAAGAATTACTAAAAAGCTAGATAAAAATACTAGATTAACAATTAGTAAAATTTGGATATTTAAACTGTTTAATGAAATTAACCCTTTTCCAGCAAAAGTTTGTATTGTTAAAAAACCTACTATTAGAGATAATACTGTGATAAAGGCAATGACAAGATTAATGTTAATTTTTTTAATACTCATAAAATGTCAATAGCCGCATTAATAGTTGCTGGAGGGATTGGAAAAAGATTTCAGAGCGATACACCAAAACAATTTTTCAACTTTCAAAATGATATAATAATAAACCATAGTATAAAAAAATTTTTAAAAATTCAAAAAATTTCAAATATAATAATAACAATAGAAAAGAAAACTTACAGCAAATACAAATCCTTTATACCCAAAAATAAAAAAATAATCATAACAAATTCAGGTAAAACAAGAGCTTTATCTGTATTAAATGGCTTAAAAAAAGCCAAAAAATTGAAAATAACTAAAATATTAATTCATGATGCGGCAAGACCTTTCTTTTCAGAAATGCTTATTAATAAATTAATTAAATTATTAAAACATTATGACTGCATAATACCAGCAGTAAACCCTGTTGACACAATAACTTATAAAAAAAATATTATATCAAAAAAAGAAATTTTTAAAATACAAACCCCGCAAGCTTTTGATTTTAATAAGCTTTATACGCTCCATACAAAAAACCATGACAAAAATATTAGCGATGAATCTAGTCTTTTTTTTAAAAATAATTTTAGAGTAAAAATTATTAAGGGAGAATATTTAAATAAAAAAATTACCTATAAAAATGATTTACCAAATGAAACGAGTAATAATTTTTATGGAATTGGATACGATATCCATAAGATGGTTAATAATCGAAAATTAATAATTGGAGGAGTAACCATTCCTCATAATATGGGACCCGAGGGACACTCGGATGGTGATAGTTTGTTACATGCATTAATTGATAGTTTTTTAGGCGCTGCAAAAAAAGGTGACATAGGCACTCTTTTCCCAAACACTGCCAAATATAAAAATATTAAATCCTCACTGCTGTTAAAAAAAACAATTTCAATTTTAAAAAAAGAAAAACTTAAAATTAATTCAATTGATCTTAATATTATTTTACAACAACCAAACTTAAAAAATTATAAAGAAAAAATTAGAAATAATTTGGCAAAAATGTGCAAAATCAAAAAAGATAAAATCAATATAAAAGCAAAAACTACTGACAGGCTAGGCATAATAGGTAAAAATAAAGCCTTAGCTTGTGAAGTTATATCGACATTATGTTATGAAAGATCAAACTAAAAAAAAAATTCTTACCTTAATAGGTATTGGCAATATAAGTTTTGCCTCAGGAACATTTGCTTCTTTATTCACATGTTGTTTTTACTTCTTACTTATAATTTTTAAAGTAAATTTTTTACTACCTTTAACTTTATTCATAATTTTAATTCCATTATCAATTTTTATAATTAATAATAATTTAAATTTATTTTCTGAAGTTGACGCAAAGGAAATTGTTGTAGATGAGTATTTGGGTCAATCTATACCCATTTTTTATATTTATTATTTATCTAACTATTCCGACAATGATTTAATTGAGAGCAAAACAATATTGCAAATGCTATTAATTTCATTTTTATCTTTTAGATTTTTTGATATTTTAAAAGTATTTCCTATAAACATGATCGATAAAATTAAAAACGGTTACGGCATTGTATTTGACGATATATTGGCAGGTCTATACTCATTAATGGTTTTATTTTTTGCAATAAAAATTATTTAAATGATTAAAAATATTATTACAAAACTTAAAAAAAAAAAATTAACTATATCGATTGCGGAATCTTGTACGGGGGGCATGTTAACATCCATGTTCACAAGTATTAGCGGAGTTTCTGAAGTTTTTTCAATGGGTCTGATTACTTATTCGAATGAATCAAAAACAAAAATATTATCCGTTCCAAAGAATTTAATACTCAAATACGGGTCCGTTAGCAAAAATTGTTGCATTTCAATGGTTAAAAATCTTAAAAAAATTTGCAGATCAAACATATGTATTTCAATTACAGGAATTGCTGGACCTAAAGGTGGTGCTAAAAATAAACCTGTTGGTCTAGTATTTGTAGGGATTGTTATAAATAAAAAAATTTTAGTTAAAAAATTTTATTTCAAAAAAAAAAACCGAGTTGCAATTCAGCATGCCACTTGCTTAGAAACTTTAAAATTATTAAAAAAATATATTTAAATTAGTATTTTTTTTGCTCTATTTTCAAAAGAAGAAAATATCTTTTCAAATCCAATGTCAAAGAATCTTTCTAACATTTTATTTAGAAAATAATTATTAAGCTCAATTTCTATAAAAAAACTAATCTCACAACTTTTTTTGTCTAAATCTTTAAACTTCCAAATATTAGATAATTTTTTTATAGGTCCATTTAATGGTATAACTTTGATTTCGGATTTTTTTTTATCAAAAATAACTTTGCTAGTATAAGTGTCGGCTATAAATTTATAACCAATTTGAAGATCTGCAAAAATTATATCTCGATTTTTTTCTTGTAATCTATTTTTAATGACTGAATTTTTACACCATGGTAAAAAATCTTTGTAACAGTCGATATCTAGAACAAGATTAATAATGTCCTCTTTGGAAAAATTAAGTTTTTTAATTAATTTTTTGGTTGGCAATTTTTTAAAATTAAGTTTCGTTTTGATTGTAAAATTGCAAAATCTTCTCCCGCATGATAGCTAGACCTTGTTAAGGGACTGGATGCCACCATTAAAAAACCTTTGGAATATGCAATTTCTTTATAAGTTTCAAATTCTTCCGGAGTTATAAATTTTTTTATAGGATAGTGTCTAGGTGTTGGCTGCAGATATTGACCGATAGTTAAAAAATCTACATTCGCACATCTCAGATCATCCATAACTTGACATAACTCATCTTTATTTTCACCAAGGCCAACCATTAAACCTGACTTGGTAAAAATTTTTGGGTTATAAATTTTTACGTTTGCTAATAAATTTAAGGATTGAAAATATCTAGATCCAGGTCTAACTTTTAAATAAAGACTTGGTACGGTTTCTAGGTTATGGTTAAAAACATCTGGATTAGAATCTACCACTATTTTATAAGAATCTTTTTTTCTTAAAAAATCTGGTGTTAAAAGTTCAATAGTAGTTTTAGGATTGATAGATTTAATAGCTTTGACAACGTTTGCAAAATGATTTGCACCACCATCAACCAAATCGTCTCTATCCACAGAAGTAATAACAACATGATTTAAGTTTAACTCTTTGACAGAATTGGCAATCTTTTGTGGTTCGGACTGATCAACATCGGAAGGTATACCAGTTTTAACATTGCAAAAAGCGCACGCTCTTGTGCAAGTATCTCCTAAAATCATGAATGTGGCGTGTTTTTTAGACCAGCACTCAGATATATTCGGGCAATTTGCTTCTTCGCAGACGGTTACTAGACCCTTATCTTTTATAATTTTTTTAGTTTCAGAAAAAATACTAGAATTACTTATCTTAACTTTAATCCAAGATGGCTTTTTTTGAATTGGATTAAATTCTTTATTAATTTTTTCTGGATGGCGAAGTTTATTCATTTATTTAATTAAAAAAATTTTTTCACCTTTCTTTCCTAGGGTAAAATATTCTCTATAAAGTTGATCTAGAAAATCTAAATTAATATTTTCTTCTAACAATAATGAATTTTTCATTTTTAATGAATTAAGATTATCGAATAATTTTTTTTCTTCATTGGTTTTAGATTTTAGAATATCATTTTTTTTTATGTAGGAAAAATAACCACGATTACCATCAAATAAATTTAAAAAAATATAAGTAAATATTAATAAATTTAT
>VTPF01000027.1 GCA_008638025.1 Pelagibacteraceae bacterium
TAATAAAATCAAAAACAAAGGCGATGAAATATCGGTCTTGGAGGGAACTGATCGACTTCAATACTTAATTGATATTGCCTCTGAGGCTCAAAATTTAGATAATAAATATAAAATTGATAAAAATAAAATTACTGGATGCGCCTCAAATCTTTGGGTTGTTGGTGACATATTAGATAATAAAACTATGCTTTATAAATTTGATGCGGACGCTTTTATAACCAAAGGAACAGCTAAATTAGTAATAGATATTTTAAACTATGAAAAAGCCGAGGAAATTTCAAAACTAAAAAAAGAAGATTTTAAATATTTAGGAATTTTAGAATTATTAACTGCTCAAAGACAAAGTGGATTGTCCAATTTAATTGATACGCTTATTAAAATAGCTAAAGAAAAAATTAGTTAAACATATACTTCGGGGAGGTCAATTCATATACTCTACTAATAGTTCTTTTAAAAATATTAGCTAATTTTCTAGATGAGCCCAATTGTTCTAAAGAATTAATTCCAGATGCCATTAAAGCTATTTTTTTTTCATAAAAAATATCAATCAGTGTCAAAAAGCGTTGTTGTTCATTGACATTTTCATCTGAAAAACTTGGTATATCATCAATAACTACGAAAGAACAAATATCGGCAATGGCAATATAGTCTTCTGCTCCTAAGTTTTTTTTACACAAATCATCAAAATTAAATCTGGCAACACCTTCAAAAAAATTATTTATAACAATATTTCTACCCTTCACTTGAATGTGTTTTGTGCTTTGCTTCTTACTTTTAGTCAACTCTCTAAATAACTGATTAACTGTAAATAATGTTTTTTCATTATTTGGATAAAAAAAACGATCCAATGTTTTAATTCCCGATTTTCTATAATCTTCTGTAATTACAAGCTCTTCTTCAATAGAATAATTTTTTAAAATTTTTATAAAAGGCAAGAATTGTTCTCTTTGCAAGCCATCTTTGTAAAGTTCTTCAATTTTTGTATTTGAACTAAAAATTGCAATAATATTATTTTCAAAAATACATCTAAAAAGCTTACCTAATATCATTGCATCAACAATATTAGTTACTTGAAATTCATCAAAATAGATAATTTTAATTTTTTTTTTCAAAATATTTACATACAATTCTAATAAATTTTTATTTTGAGATTTGCTTTTGTTTGCATGAAGAAAATTATGAACATCAATCATAAATTCATTAAAGTGCATTCTTTTTTTGGTAATATTAAGATAGTTAAAGAAAAAATTTAAAATCATGGTCTTTCCAACACCCACATCACCATATAAATAAAATCCTAATTTTTTTTTTCTTTTATAGAAAATATTTTTAATAAATGAATTTTTTTCATTTATTTGTTCATAAAATTTAGTCAATTTTTCAATGATTGTAATTTGTTCATGATTTTTTTTCAGCCTGTTTTCTAAACACATGGATAAAAAAGCTTCTTTCAAAAGTTTTATTTGCATTTTTTTTTATTGTTTTATGCTATTAACTCATTAGTCATGAATGATTTAAAAATTTGTTTAATAACAGATAATACAAGTAAAGCTCTTTTGGCTAAAAAACAAATATTAAAATTACATAAAAATTATTCTGTAAATAAATGCTCAACTATTGTTGTTATTGGTGGAGATGGTTTTATGCTTCAATCATTAAAAAAATATTACAAACACAACAAGCCCTTTTATGGAATGAACAAGGGAAATCATGGTTTTTTATTAAATCCGTTTTCTATAAAAAATCTCAAAGCAAATATTGATAAAAGTAATAAAATTATTTTACATCCTTTGGAAATGACAGTCAGTAGTCATGGTAAATTAGTTAAAAAAAAAATTGCTATTAACGAGGTTTCAATTTTTAGACAAACCAAACAAGCGTGTAAATTGGAAATTAAAGTTGATAACAAAATTAGAATAAATGAACTAATTGGAGATGGTGCTTTAGTGGCTACACCCGCTGGTAGCACAGCTTACAATCTATCTGCTAGAGGCCCGATTCTTAACTTAGAAAGTAATCATTTAGCTGTCACTCCCATTAATCCATTTAGACCAAGAGGTTGGAGGGGTGCTATAGTTTCTAATAAATCAAAAATTGTAATAAAAAATTTAGATCCAAAAAAAAGACCCGTAAGCGCTGTTGCTGACAATACTGAAATTAGAAATGTTACCAACGTAAAAATTTATATAAATCAATCAATTGGATTTAAATTATTGTATAATAAAAAATTTGGTTTACAGGAAAGAAACTTAGCCGAACAATTTAAATTTTAAAAGATTCTCCACAGCCACATCTCTCTGTTTCATTTGGATTGTTAAAAACAAAAGAAGATGAAAATTTATTTTTTTTATAGTCCATACTTGTACCAAGTAAATACATAATGGCTTTTGGATCTATATATACTTTAACACCACAATCTTCCACAACCTCATCACTTGAATTAATTTCTTTAACATAATTCATTTCGTAAGACATACCCGCGCAACCACCTGTTACAACAGAAACGCGCACTCCTTTAATTTCATTATCTTTTGCATTTGATAATATTTCTCTAATTCTTTGTGCTGCTGAATCAGTAATTGAAATTATTTTTGCTGTCATATTATATTTTATATTACAAGTTTAGTTCCAGTTTTGCAGACTCGGACATTTTAGTTTTATCCCAAGGTGGGTCCCATACAATCTTAACCTCGACCTCTTCTACTTCAGGTATTGATTCAACTGCCCTTCTTACTTCCATTGGCAAAGACTCGGCAACGGGACAGTGTGGACTTGTCAAAGTCATATCTAATGAAATTTTTTTATTTTCAATTCTTACATCATATATTAAACCAAGCTCATATATATCAACTGGAATTTCAGGATCGAAAACTGATTTAAGTTTTTCAACAATTTTATCCATTAAGCCTGAATGATTTGGGTCTATCATTTATAATCTTCTATATTTATTTGCTTATTTTTATTTCTAATTGTTGCTTCAGCTGTAATCCAGGACAATGTAGCACAATTAATTCTCATTGGAAAATTAACAATAGATTTAAACGCATTAAGTGCATTATATTCAACATTATCAATTTTTAGATGTTCATCATTATTTTGTTTTTTCATTAAATCGAGAAAATAATTAATTAAAGTAAATGCATCTTTTTCTGATTTTCCTTTTAAAGCTTGCGTCATTACTGAAGTAGACGCAATACATATTGCACATCCATTACCTAAAAAACTTATATCATCAATTATATTATTCTTTGAATGTACAAATATATGAACACTATCGCCACAAAGACGATTAAAGCCTTCAGTATCTTTGTTATAATAATTTAATTTTATTTTATTCTTTGGGTTGGTAGCATGATCAAGGATTAAATCTTGATAAAGATCTTTGGTATTCATTTTATTTTTTAAATATTTTTTGGCATTTTTTAATACTTTCGCAAAGAATTTCTATATCTTCGCTGGTATTATAAACTCCAAAAGAAACTCTAACTGAAGAATTTATACTTAATACATCATGCAAAATTTGGCAGCAATGATGGCCACCTCTAACAGCAACGCCTTCTTGATCCAAAATAGTAGAAACATCGTGAGAATGAATCTCATCAATATTAAAAGAAAAAACACCCCCTTGAGCTTTTGGATGTGCAACAATTTTTACTGCATTGTTGTTTTTTAATTTTTCCAAAGCTATTTGAGTAAGTTGATGCTCGTGATTTATTATATTTTGTTTTCCAAGATTATTAATAAAAGTAATTGCCTCATTCAAAGCAACAACTTCAGCGGTCGGCATAGTTCCTGCTTCCATTTTCCACACACCTCTTGCGTAAGCTATGTCTTTTTTGGAAACAAAATCAATCATACCTCCTCCGCCTAAAAAGGGACCAAACTCATCTAGCCATTTATACTTTAGTGCAAGCATGCCAACCCCCGTAGGTCCATACATCTTATGACCTGAAAAAGCATAAAAATCACATCCAAGCTGATCAAAATTTACATCCAAATGAGCAGCACCTTGAGTTCCATCTACACAAACTGGAATATTATGTTTTTTAGCTATTGATATAATTTGATCCAATGGATTAATAGTTCCAGTAACATTAGACATATGCGTAACACTAATTATTTTAGTTTTACTAGTAATTAAATTTTCCAATTCATCAATTTTTAAGTCTCCGTTATGATCTATCGGTAGAAATTTAATTACAGCTCCTTTTTTTTTTCTTAAAAAATGCCATGGGACGTAATTGGCATGATGTTCTAATTCTGTTAATATAATCTCGTCATCTTTATTAATAAATTTTTCTCCGAAACAACTAGCTACTAAATTGAGAGATTCTGTAGCATTTTTGGTAAAGACAACTTCAGTTTCTGAATTAGCACCAATAAATTTTTTAATATTTAATCTAGTAGTTTCGTATTTTTCAGAAGCATTAACAGCCAAAGTATAGATACCTCTACCAACATTAGAAAATTCGTTTGTATAAAAATTATTTACTGCATCAATAACTGCTTGCGGTTTTTGAGAAGAATTTGCACTATCTAAATATACTAATTTTTTACCTTTAATTTTATTTTTAAAAATAGGAAATTGATCCTTTATATTTTCAAACATTTTTTAAATTCCGCCCAATCTATTTATAAAAATATCTCTAAATTGTTTATTAGAAATTTTATCAATCACTTCGGCCAAAAAACCATTAATCATAAGCTGTTTTGCAGACTTCTCGTCGATACCCCTAGATCTTAAATAAAAAATTGATTCATTATCTATACTTCCAGAAGAAGAACCGTGAGAGCACTTTACATCATCAGCATAAATCTCAAGTTCTGGTTTTGAAAAAAATTTAACATTATCAGATAATAATAGAGCACGAGATAATTGATATCCATCTGTTTTCTGGGCTTTGGAGTCTACAAAAATTTTTCCTTGAAACACGGCAGTAGAATTTTCGTGCAAAACTGATTTAACAAACTGCGAACTCTTAGTAAACTCTTCATTATGATTTATTTGTAATTTTATTTCATGAACAAAGTTCGAATGTTGTAATTGCAAAGCATTTATAGACGCAAATGAATCTTTGCCATTAAGATTTATAATCAATTCATCTCTACAAGAATTAATATCATGGGAAAAAGTAAAGCATTCAAAACTAGCAAGCATGTCTAAGTTAGCTTTTATATAATTAAAAATTGTAGAATATTTATTATTATAATTTAAATTATATTTTTTTAATTCAGAATTTTTTCCCAAAAAAACTTCTGTATTACTAGTGATCAAATACTCCCTGTCAGATAAATATATATTTTTTTCAAAAATTAATGCCTTGGACTCTTCATTTAATAAAATAAAATTTTTAAAACTAAAAAAACTTGAATGGGGATTTTTTGAGAAATAATTATAAATTACTATTGGTTTTGATACAGAATATCCCTGCTCAATTTCAATTAAATATCCTGTTTCAGCAAATGCGTTATTTAAATTTAAAATAGGATTGTCTCCTTCTTTTTTAACCGACTTCAAAAAGGAATTATTTTTTTTTATAGAAAAACCAGTTTCATTAATATCGCTACTTATTAAAGAACCATCAACAAAAACAATAGAATAATGATCATACAATTCCTTTACTTCATTTGGCAAAGTATCTGATTGATTTTTTACAAAATCAAATTTTGTAAATTTTTTTAAATCCTTTGTAAGGGGAGAATATTTCCAATTCTCATCTTTTGTCACTGGATACCCTTTTTGAAGAAAATGATTAAATGATTTTTTTCTAAATTCTAAATCATCAGTAGTAGTTTTTAATGATTGAATAAAATGATCAAAATTTACCTTAATATTATTATAATCTTGCATTTAATTAACAAATTTTCCATATCCATCATTTTCAAGTTCTAATGCTAATTTCCAATCTCCTGTTTTTACGATTTTTCCATCAGATAGAACGTGTACAAAATCTGGCTTTATATAATTTAGAAGTCTTTGATAATGAGTTATGATTAAAAAAGATCTATCCTGGCTTCTCAAGGTATTAACACCATTAGAAACAATTTTTAATGCATCAATATCAAGCCCTGAATCAGTTTCATCCATTATAACAAAGCTTGGTTCCAGTAGAGACATTTGCAAGATTTCGTTTCTTTTTTTTTCTCCTCCGGAAAAACCAACATTCAATGGTCTAGCTAACATTTCTGGATCAATTTTTAGCTCGGCAGATTTTTCTTTAACAATTTTTAAAAACTCGACTGCATTTAGCTCTTTTTGCCCATTTGCTTTTCTTATAGAATTAAGAGAAGTTCTTAAAAAATTATTAGTAAAGACACCGGGTATTTCTATAGGATACTGAAAAGCTAAAAAAACACCCTGTTGCGCTCTTTCTTCAGCATTTAATTCTAGTAAGTTTTTTTTATTAAATATTACTTCACCCTCAAGATGATAGCCTTCTTTTCCTGATAAAGCATATGATAGTGTGCTTTTACCAGAGCCATTGGGTCCCATAATCGCGTGGACTTCACCTTTGCCAATGCTTAAATTCAATCCTTTTAAAATTTCTTTATCTTCCACACTTGCTTTTAAATTTTTTATTTCAATCATTACCCAACGCTACCTTCCAAACTAATTCCGACTAATTTTTGAGCCTCGACAGCAAACTCCATTGGTAATTGTTGCAGCACTTCCTT
Organism: Pelagibacteraceae bacterium; assembly: GCA_008638025.1. Lineage (GTDB taxonomy): Bacteria > Pseudomonadota > Alphaproteobacteria > Pelagibacterales > Pelagibacteraceae > IMCC9063. The sequence goes on from VTPF01000027.1 coordinate 6,676, forward strand.
GCAAAATCCATTAACAATTAAACTTACAGCTTCCTCTTGATTTAAACCTCTTTGTCTACAATAAAATAATTGATCGTCACTAATTTTGGATGTTGTTGCCTCATGCTCAATTTCTGAAGTTGAGTTTTTATTTTCAATATAAGGAACGGTATGTGCTCCACATTTATTACCCACTAATAGTGAATCACACTGTGTATAATTTTTAGAACCTGTAGCTTTAGGATGAATACTCACCATACCTCTATAAGTATTATCAGCATGACCTGCTGATATTCCTTTGGAGATAATTTTACTTTTTGTATTTTTTCCAAGATGAATCATTTTTGTTCCTGTGTCAGCTTTTTGATAATTATTAGTTATTGCAACAGAATAAAATTCTCCTTGGGAGTTATCTCCTTGCAAAATACAGCTTGGATATTTCCAGGTAATGGCAGATCCGGTCTCTACTTGTGTCCATGAAATTTTTGAATTCCTTCCCCTGCAAGCTCCACGCTTTGTAACAAAATTATAGATTCCGCCATTTCCATTTTTATCTCCAGGATACCAATTCTGGACTGTAGAGTATTTTATTTCCGCGTCATCCAATGCAACTAATTCGACATTTGCAGCATGTAATTGATTTTCATCTCGCATAGGAGCTGTACAGCCTTCTAGATAACTTACGTAACTTCCTTTATCTGCAATAATCAAAGTTCTTTCAAACTGTCCTGTATTAGATGCGTTGATTCTGAAATAAGTTGAAAGTTCCATCGGACACCTTACCCCAGGAGGAATATAAACAAATGAACCGTCTGTAAAAACAGCAGAGTTTAACGTTGCAAAGTAATGATCTGACATAGGGATAACGGATCCTAAGTATTTTTTTACAAGATCAGGATGTTCTCTTGTTGCCTCAGAAATTGAACAAAAAATTACTCCAATTTCACTTAATTTATCTTTAAAAGTTGTGGCAACTGAAACTGAATCAAAAACAGCATCAACAGCAATACCGGATAATCTTTTTTGTTCAAGAAGAGGTATTCCTAACTTTTCATAAGTTTTTCTAATTTCTGGATCAATATCATCAAGTGATTTTGGCTGCTCTTGAAGACTTTTAGGCGCAGAATAGTAATAGAGGTCTTGATAATTAATTTTTGGATATTTTGGTTTTTGCCAATCTGGTTCTTCCATTGATTGCAATCTATCAAATGCTTTGAGTCTCCATTCCAACATCCATTTTGGTTCTTTTTTTTGATTAGAAATAAATCGAACTGTATCTTCTGTTAACCCTTTAGGAACATCAATTGTTTCTACATTGGTTACAAAACCTTGAGCGTATTCTGCTCCAGGGTTATAATCTTTTATAAAATCTTGTCCGTTGCTCATTAAATACTGCTAATTGTATAACTTAAGGTTAATAAATAGCGAATTATAAGTTATTTTTTACCTTATTAATAGTTAAGTTATGATATAAGCATTTTTCAAAATTATTCAATTACACCTAATGAAATATAATAACGCAGAAATTTTTATAAACGG
>VTPF01000028.1 GCA_008638025.1 Pelagibacteraceae bacterium
TGAAGAAAAAAGAGGATCTCAAAAAAATTTATCTTATTCAGGTAATAGAGCGATACTGAAATATGAGTTACCACTTAATGAGGTAGTTTTTGATTTTTATGATAGGTTAAAATCTATTTCTAGTGGATACGCTAGCTTTGATTATGAAATAAGTGAATATAAAGAAGGAGATTTAATTAAATTATCAGTTCTGGTTAATGCTGAACCAGTCGATGCTTTGTCTACAATTATCCATAGAGAATTTGCAGTAAGACAAGGGAGGCTTATATGTGAAAAATTAAAAGAACTAATACCTCGACATCAATTTCAAATTCCTGTTCAAGCAGCAATTGGTGGAAAAATTATTGCTAGAGAAACTATCCAAGGATTTAAAAAAGATGTTTTGACTAAAATTCATGGGGGTGGAGCAAGAGATAGAAAAAGAAAATTGTTGGATAAACAAAAGAGAGGAAAATCAAGAATGAAACAATTTGGTAGTGTTGAGATTCCTCAAGAAGCTTTTATTGGTGTCCTTAAAATCAATAAAGACGCTTAAAACAAAAAAGGAGAGATGTGAGAGCGGTTTAATCAGCACGCTTGGAAAGTGTGTGTACTGTCAAAGGTACCGAGGGTTCGAATCCCTCTCTCTCCGCCATAAAATAATTTAATCTATAAGTTCGTATAATTTTTTTATTAACAACAAAGCTCTTTGATCAACACCCATTGTGGGATTAAGTTCTTTTGTAACATAAGATATGCCAAGTCCATTGATTGGGTCCGCAAAGCCTAACGATCCTCCCCAGCCATTGTGACCAAACGACTCCTTATGCTTGCCAAACATCCAGCCACCACGAAGTATAAATCCAAGGTTAGTCCACCTTATTGGAAAATTTAAACTCAAATCTTTTTGAGAATTAGTTTCTGATAAATATTTTTTTAATAAGTTTTGTTTAATTATATTTTGACTATCTTGTTTGTAATCGTTAGCCAAGAAATCGTATATTGATGCTATAGCATCTGAATTTCCATGACCACCCATCGAAGGTATTTCTGACTTTCTCCATTCCAAGCTATTATAATAATTGATGCTATGAGGAGGATTATTAAATGCGTCGTAATTATCTGGATTAGAGGACATTTTTTCTGGTCCAAAAACATTTAAAGCAAGATCAGCCACATTTTCTTTATTTTCTTCATTTATTCCAAAATAAAACTTCAAACTATTTTTATTTGTAATTTCTTTTTTTAAATATTCACCAACACTTAAGCCTGTAATTATTTTAATTAAATTACCCATTAAAAATCCATGTGTTTTTGCATGATAATATGTAAATGCACCTGGGAAATGGTCAGGCTCCTGGTTTTCTAAAATAAAAATAATTTTTTCCCAATCAATTAAATCTTGATTTTCTAATTTCTTTTTAAATCGATAAATACCAGACTGGTGGGATAATATATGTTTTACCAAAATATTAGATTTGTTATTTTTTTTAAAATTTGGCCAGTAATAAAAAACTGGTTGTTCAATATCTATTAAATTTTCGTTTAAAAGTTTTGCTATGCAGGCTTCATAAACTCCCTTGCTTGTAGAGAATGTGTTTACAATAGTATTTTGGTTCCAAGGTTCATTTTTTGAGTTTTTCGAACCTCCAAAAATACTAATAATTTTTTTTTTATTTTGTATAACGGAGAATGCCGCTCCAGTTTCTTGCTTGGTTTCTAGCAAGTTATTAAAAATATTTTTTATCTCTAGGAATTTATCTTCGCATATACCTTGGGCTAGCATCTAGACAGCTAACTTCATGGCAAAATTTCTTCCTAAGCTTATTTTGAGATCTTGGCAAAATTTCGCTGCTTCTGCGCCATCAATAATTCTGTGGTCATAAGACAGTGAAATCGGCATCATCATTCTAGGTTCAAATTTATCATCTATAAATACTTGTTTCATTTCAGATTTTCCAATTCCTATAATGGATACTTCGGGAGCATTAATAATTGGTGTAAAAAAACTACCACCAATCCCACCCAAGCTTGAAATTGTCATAGATCCGCCAAAAAATTCTTTTTTATCTATTTTTAATTCTTTGCACAATTTGCTTATGGTTCTAACTTCTTGGCTCAGCTCAGTTAGATTTTTTTTATCTACGTTTCTTATTTTTGGTACCATTAATCCATGAGGAGTATCTACAGCTATACCTATATGAAAATATTTTTTAAAAATTACTTTTTCTCCATCTAGGGAGCTATTAAAATTTGGAAATTTTCGCATAGCATTTACTAGTGCTTTCATCATAAATGCCAAAGGTGTAATTGAAATTTTCTCTCTCGTATTGAGATCAACCAAATTTTTTCTAAAACTTTCCATCTCTGTTACATCTAACTCATCATGCTGTGTTACATGAGGAATAGAGGTCCATGCTTTTACTAAATGCGGTCCAGATAATTTTTTAATTCTAGGTATATTTTGAACATCTACCTCTCCAAATTCATTATGCTGATAAGGTAATGGTTCAGATTTTGGTTGCTGAGGCTGTTGCTGAACTTCGGTTGTTAAAGAGCTTTTTGTTTTATTAATATTTTGACTTACATATTGTTTAATATCTTGTTCTAAAACTCTTCCTTTTCTTCCTGTTCCATTAATTTGTTCAATAGAAACACCCAGCTCTCTTGCAAATTTCATAACTTTTGGACTAGCTCCAGAAACCGACTCAGAGTGATTTGTATTTGATTGTACGATAGTTGTTTTTTCTTGCTGTCGTGTCGAAACTGAAGGAGTTAATTGAATTTTTTTTTCTCCAATCTGAATTTTACAAATTTCTTGATCAATGGTGACTTCTTGGTTTTCTTTAACCAATATTTGATCAATAATACCATTGATTGGTGAGGGAATATCTATACTAGAATTATTATCTTCGAGAGTAATGACTGCTTGTTCAGATGCAACCTTGTCTCCTTGATTAACCAAAATATTTGTTACTACAAGTTTTCCTGAAAAATTAATATTTGGTATGACTAAAGTTTTTAATTCTTTTATAATTTCTTCTTTATCTGGTTTTTTGATTTGTTCGGTATTAATGTTTTTTGATAATTTTTCTTCAGTTTTTGAATCTGTATTTGTTCCTCCCAGGGTGGCTATGAGACTGCCTTCAGATACCTTGTCTCCAATTTTAATATGAATTTTTTCAATTGTTCCAGAAGAACTAGCTGGCACTTCAACACTTGATTTATCGCTTTCAAGTGTGATGATTGCATCTCCTTTTTCTATTTCTTGACCTTCTTTAATTAAAACTTCTATAATCTCAACATTTTTAAAGTCACCAATATTAGGTACTAAAATATTTTCGGCCATTATAGTTTTGTAGGGATAGGTTTTGTTTGATCAATATTGTATTTCTCAAAAGCTTTTTGTGCAACTTTTGAAGCTATTTTTTGTTCTTTGGCTAAAATGCTCAAAGTATTTGCAACAATGTACTCTTTGCTAACCTCAAAGAATTCTCTTAATTTTTTTCTAGTATCGCTTCTTCCGTAACCATCTGTGCCAAATGCGTAATAATTTTCTTTAATATAAGGTCTTATTTGGTCTGCATGAACTCTCATATAGTCTGTTGCAGCAATTACAGGACCGGTTCTTCCTTCTAGGCATTTTTCAATATAAGTTTGCTCTCTATCTTGAGTGGGATTTAATAAATTTTTTCTTTCCACTTCCATTGCGCTTTTTTGAAGTTCATTAAAACTAGTTACGCTCCAAATGTCAGAGTCAATTCCGTACTCATTGCTTAAAATTTCTGCTGCTTGTAATACTTCATTAAGTATAGTTCCAGATCCCAATAGTTGAACTTTTGCTTTGCCTCGATTATCAAATTCTTTGAGCAAATACATTCCTTTTAATACGTCTTCTTTTTTAACATGTTTGGGAAGTTCGGGATGAGAGTAGTTTTCATTCATTGTCGTAATGTAATAAAAAATATTTTCCTGTTTTTCATGCATTCTTTTTATTCCATCTTCGAAAATAATTGCTAATTCATAAGCATAAGTAGGATCGTAAGAAACGCAATTTGGTATCATGGAGGCCATTATCAAACTATGTCCATCTTGGTGCTGCAAACCTTCCCCGGCCAAGGTAGTTCTTCCAGCAGTGGCCCCTATTAAAAATCCTCTTGCTTGAGAGTCCCCTGCAGCCCAAATTAAATCCATAACTCTTTGAAATCCAAACATAGAATAAAATATATAAAGTGGTAGCATTTCAATTTCGTGGTTGGCGTAAGCAGTTCCAGCCGCAATAAATGATGACATGGCACCAGCTTCGTTAATACCTTCTTCTAAAACCTGTCCTTTTTTATCTTCACGATAAGAGCTAATTTGCTCAGAATCTACTGGTTCATATTTTTGACCTTCATGTGCGTAAATTCCAATTTTTTGGAAAAAACCCTCCATTCCAAATGTTCTTGCCTCATCAGGTATAATTGGAACTAACCGTGAAGCAGTCGATTTGTCCCTTAGCATTCTAGTCAATATGGCTACTAAAGCCATCGTAGTTGAAATTTGTCTATCACCTGATGATTGGTAGGAAGGTTCAAATACCGAACTATCAATTTTAACAGGAGTAGCTTTTGAAGATCTTGAAGGTATAAATCCTCCTAGTTTTTTTCTTCTTTCTAGCAAGTATTGAATTTCATCTGATTTTTCATCAGGTCTGTAAAATTCTAAATCTTCAACCTGTTTATCCGTTAGAGGTATTTCAAATCTATCTCTAAAGTAGAACATATCATTTACGTCTAATTTTTTTTGTTGGTGAGTTGTGTTTATACTTTCTCCGGATTTTCCCATTCCATAACCTTTAATAGATTTTGTAAGAATTACAGTCGGTTGACCTTTGTGTTTGCTTGCAGCATCATAGGCTGCATAAACTTTATTTGGATCATGACCGCCTCTGTTTAATCTCCAAATATCAGAGTCAGACATATTAGAAACTAATTTGGATAATTCTGGATATCTTCCAAAGAATTTTTCTCTTACATAAGCCCCGCCTTTCGCTTTCATAGCTTGATATTCTCCATCAACTACTTCATTCATTCGTTTCATTAAAAGACCGCTTTTATCTGCTTTTAATAATGGATCCCAATATGACCCCCAAATAACTTTGATAACATTCCAGCCAGCACCTCTAAATGTTCCCTCTAACTCTTGAATTATTTTTCCATTTCCTCTTACAGGCCCATCCAGTCTTTGTAGGTTACAATTAATAACAAAAATTAAATTATCTAATTTTTCTCTTGAAGCTAAACCAATTGCACCAAGTGTTTCAGCCTCATCTGTTTCTCCATCGCCAATGAAGCACCAAACCTTTCTGTCTTGATCGGGTATTAGGCCTCTATTTTGCAAGTATTTCATGAAACGAGCTTGATAAATGGACATGATTGGCCCAAGACCCATTGAAACAGTTGGGAATTGCCAGTAGTTGGGCATTAACCAAGGATGAGGATAAGATGACAAACCACCGCCACCTTTTGCCTCTTGTCTAAAATTCATAAGCTGTTCTTGAGAAATTCTTCCTTCAAGAAATGATCTTGCATACATTCCTGGAGCTGCGTGACCTTGATAAAAAACCATGTCACCTAAAAAATTTTCGGATTTGGCTCTCCAAAAATGATTACAGCCAACATCATATAATGTTGCGGCCGATGCAAAAGTTGCGATATGTCCTCCCAGTTCTGAAGAAATTTTATTTGCCCTCACAACCATTGCTGCAGCATTCCATCTGATTAAAGATCTTATTTTTCTTTCAAGTTCTTGATCACCTGGAGATTTAGCTTCAAGTTCTGTAGGAATAGTATTGATATATGGAGTATTCTGGGTGAAAGGTATGTTAGAACCGGCAATATAAGCTTCATCAATTAATTGGCTTAATAAAAAATGAGCTCTCTCAGCTCCATCTCTTTTAACCACATCGCTAAGAGACTCAACCCATTCATTTGTTTCAGTAGGATCAATGTCTTTAATATTAGGCGTTCCACTATAAACTTGTCTATTTTTTATTTCTATTCTTGAAGATGGTTGCGAGGTTACTTGAGTCGATATTATTTCACTTGAAGTTTCTTTTTCTTTTTTAATTTCTACTTTTGTTACCTGATCCTTACTTTCTGCAGTTCCAATAGAACTTCCTTTAGAAACCTTATCTCCAACTTTTACTTTTATTTCTTTAACAGTTCCTGAGATTGGAGAAGGAACCTCCATACTTGATTTGTCGCTTTCAAGCGTAATTAATGGATCTCCTTTAGAAATTTTATCACCTTTGTTTATTAAGATTTCAATTATCTCAACGTTTTTAAAGTCACCAATATCAGGAACTTGAATATCCACCAATCCAAAAGATGAATTTTTTTGTAAGTTTTCTTCTGCATCTTTTATAATTCGTTCAGTTTCGGGTAATATTTTTTCCTGAGTTATTTCTTTTTTAGTTTCAGTTTGTCCTTCTGCATCTATTAAACCTACCAAATCTCCTTGAGATACCTTGTCTCCTATTTTTACTTTTAGCTCTGATATAGTTCCTGAAAAAGGGCATGGAACTTCCACACTAGATTTGTCACTTTCAAGAGTAATGATGGGTTCATTTTTATTTATAGCCTGACCCACTTTTACGAGGACTTCTATAATTTCAACATTCTTAAAATCACCTATATCTGGAACTCTAATTTCTGTACTCATAAGATTTTGATATTTATTTATTAAATGTTCCCCTGTAAATGTAAAAAATTTAAATTATTCTAACAAATTTGTTTTCATTTGGGTATCAATTAAGCTAAAAACCTTATGGATATTAAGCCTATGTATGAAAATTTTGGACAATTTATTGATGGAAAATGGATTTCTTCATCAGACAAAAGTACTTACGAAGTTATAAATCCATCGAATGAAGAAATACTTGGTCACGCTTCAAAAGCAACAAGCGAAGATGTAAAAAAGGCTCTACAATCAGCAAAAAGAGGGTTGGATATTTGGAGAAAAACTCCTGCCTGGGAACGATCATTAAAAATTAGAAAAATTGCTGACTTAATACGAGAAAAAAAAGACACCTTAGCTAACTGGATATCGCTTGAAGTTGGAAAACCTTTTCCACAAGCTCAAGGCGAAGTATTAGCATCAGCGGATATTTTTGAATGGAACTCAGAAGAGACAAAAAGAATCTATGGTCAAATTGTTGAGAGTAGATTTGCAGATACTAGAATTCAAATTAAGTATGAGCCGGTAGGAGTTGTTGCAGCACTAACGCCATGGAACTTTCCAACAATTTTGGCTTCGAGAAAAATATCTACAGCTTTAGCTGCTGGTTGTTCAGTTATTTGCAAGCCTGATATGGTTACTCCTGGATCCGTTATGCAGTTAGTGGATATCATTAGGGAAGCAGGCATACCAGCGGGAGTAGTAAATTTATTATCAGGAGATCCTGCTCTTATTTCTTCTGAATTAATTTCGTCAGAGATTGTTAAAAAAATTTCTATCACAGGATCTACAAGAGTAGGAAAGATTATTTTAAAACAAGCAGCAGATAAAGTTCAAAGAGTAACTATGGAATTAAGTGGTCATGCCCCTTTTATTGTTCATGATGATGCTAATATCCAAAAAGCTATTGATATGGCTATAATGGCAAAATATCGAAATACAGGTCAGGTTTGTATATCACCAAGTAGATTTTATATTCATGAAAGTAAAAAAGAGGAATTTACAAGATTATTTGTTGAAAGAACATTGAAATTAAAAATGGGTCCAGGAATAGATAAAAATTCTGACATTGGACCTATCACTACTAAAAAAAGACTTTTGGAAATAGAGGAGCTGGTCGAAAAAACTAAAGCTGAAGGAGCAAAAATTTTATGCGGGGGTAAAAGACCTGCGGAGTTTAATAAAGGATATTTTTATGAAGCAACTGTATTTGATAATGTAAAAGACAACTATAGCATCATGACAACGGAACCATTCGGACCGCTTTCTCCTATTTTGTCTTTTAAACATTTTGATGAAGTAATCGAGAGAGCAAATAATCATGATGCAGGATTAGCGGCATATGTTGCTACTAATTCAATGGAAAAAG
>VTPF01000029.1 GCA_008638025.1 Pelagibacteraceae bacterium
ATCAGAGTTAATCAAAGTGCCATCTTCGATATATGCTTCATTTTTGATTGAAAAATCTTTTTCATTTATTCCTTTAGGAAGAATTACTGGCGTAACTTCTAAATTATATTTTCTTGCAAAATCTAAATCTCTCTGATCATGAGCTGGACAGCCAAAAATTGCTCCCGTTCCATAATCCATAAGAACAAAGTTAGCAAAATATACTGGGAGTTTTTTATTTTTTATAAAAGGGTGTTGGGCCAAATATTCTGTTTTGAAACCAAACTTGTCTGTTTTTGCTATAGCTTCATCAGTATTTCCTATTTTGTAACATTGTTCTTTAAAATCAATGAATTTAACTTCATTTTCATATTCTTTTGCTAACGGATGATCTATGGCAAGTGCAATAAAGGAGGCACCAAACATAGTATCTGGTCTAGTAGTAAAAATAGTAATTTTTTTATTTTTTTTAGTGGATGATAAATTAAATTCCACCTCACATCCTTGGGATTTGCCAATCCAATTTTTTTGCATAAGCTTGACCTTTTCAGGCCAGTTGACAAGAGTATCTAGAGATTGGTTTAATTCATCGGCAAATTCAGTAATTTTAAAAAACCACTGAGATAATTTTTTTTGAATAACGTCAGCTCCTGATCGCCATCCTTTTCCATCTACTACTTGTTCATTAGCCAATACTGTATTATCGACCGGATCCCAATTAACTAAACTTTCTTTTTTATATACTAGTTTTTTTTTATATAATTCTAAAAAAAATTTTTGTTGGTGTTTGTAATAACTTTCGTCACAAGTTGAAATTTCTTTATCCCAATCAATTGAAAAACCCAATAATTTTAATTGGGACTTCATTGTTTCTATATTGCTATAAGTCCAATCTTTAGGATGAAGTTTATTTTGAATAGCGGCATTTTCAGCAGGCATTCCAAAAGAATCCCAACCCATAGGATGCAATACATTAAAATTATTTAGCCTTTTAAAGTTTGCTATCACATCCCCTAGAGTATAGTTTCTGACATGCCCCATATGAATTTTTCCAGAAGGATAAGGAAACATTTCTAGGCAATAAAATTTTTTTAAAGTTCTATCATTACTGGCTTTGAAAATTTTATTTTCTTCCCAAAATTTTTGCCATTTTTTTTCTACGACAATATGATTGAATTTTTCTATTAACATTTTTTACAATTAGCTTATTCCTTTTGAACGTGCAATTAAATTAAGAAAATCTATATCTTTTTGATTCTGTCTTTTTTCTAAAAAAGCTTTTAAACCAAAACCATTAATATCAAGAAGTTTAATTTTATTTATATTTTTATGATTAATGCCACCTAACGCATATACATTAATTTTAGATTTAAAGTATTGCTTTAGCAAAATAAATTTTAAAAGTCCTAAAGGTTTTTTTTCAGGGTGAGAATTGGTTGGATAGATTGGTGATAAAAAAATTGAATCACAGCCTTGAGATATTTTTTTTTGTATTTCTAAATAATTATGCGCAGAACCAATTACTTTTAATTTTTTTTTGTGGTTATTATTAATATATTTTAATGTTTTGTTAAAAGCAGGGATATAAAGATTTGCCGCAATTTGTATGGCTAAAGACAAGTCATTAGAAATAAAAAGTTGGTGGCCATGTTGTTTTGCAAAATTTTTAATTTGGTATGCTTTATTTATGTAGTCAATTTTAGAATAGTTTCTGTAGATTAATGCAATATTTTTTAATTTTTTTAAACTTGAAATATTGATACTATTTAGTTCTTCTAAAAAAAAATAAATTTGTGCATTCTTCATTATGAGCAACATAATACAAAATTTTATAAAAATAAGTGATGATTTAAGTTTTATTAGTCCCGCCCCAACAATAATTGCAGTAAGCAAAACATTTCCTCTTAGTCATATTCAGCCATTAATACAGCATGGACATAGAGTTTTTGGAGAAAATAAAGTTCAAGAAGCTAAGCAAAAATGGTCTGAAATTAAAAATACAATTAAAGATTTAGAGCTACATTTGATTGGAGGTTTGCAGTCAAACAAGGCAAAAGAAGCGGTAAAGCTTTTTGATTATATTCATTCTGTTGATAGTTTAAAATTAGTTAAGGAATTAGCTAAGGCAGAAGAAACTTTATTGCTAAAAAGAAAATATTTTATCCAGGTTAATATTGGTAACGAAAAACAAAAAAATGGAGTATCTGAAGAAAATTTATCAAGCTTAATTGAGTCTTGCAATTCTTATAAATTAAAAGTGGTGGGTTTCATGTGCATTCCACCTTTTAATTCAGATGCAGTGCCCTTTTTTTTAGAATTAAAAAAACTTAATAAACAATTTGGTTTACCAATGATGAGTATGGGCATGAGCAGTGATTTTTTAGAAGCTGCAAAGTTAGGATCTACCCATGTTAGAATTGGAAGTAAAATTTTTGGAAGCAGAGCTAGCCAGTAATTTTTATTTTATCCTTTGGTTTTATTTTTTTTAAAAGCTCTAATAGATTTTTTTTGTTTAAACCAATGCAACCTTCGGTTGGTTTATAATTTGGCTTGGCAATATGTATAAAAATAGCACTTCCCTTACCTTTGATAATTTTTTTAGTATTGAACTCAATTACTAAAATTAAGTCATATAAATGATCTTTCCTCGTAAGTTTTTCCTTATGGGAATTTTTTTTTAAATTAATCAATCTATTATAATTTTTTTTGCTAGGATTATCTTCCCAGGCCATATTTTTAAGAATAGGCGTATATTTGAAATTTGTTTGAATATTTTTAATTCTATCAGTTCTAACAAATAGTCTTTTTAACTCAAATATACCAATAGGGGTACATCCATCGCCCTCTTTCTTGTATTTGGTGAAGCCGTTTTTGCCATAGGAGCACTTATACCGTTTTTTATTGTACCAAAGTTCACCCTTATTATTTACTATCAACATAAAAATTTATAATTTCATTGTATGCAAAATTATTCAATAGTTACAGTTGGTTCTGATGTTTTTTTTGAAGTAATAAAGGAACAAAAGCTTGATTATAGCATTAATCAATTACAAACTTTTAAAGAGGTGAATAGTCTTTTTAAAAATTATAATGTTCAAGATGGTTTTGTATTTTTAATTTTTTTAGATAATTTAGAAAAAATTAAAAGAACAGAAATAAAAAAAATTATGTTTCCTAAAATTTTTTTTTCTTCAAATCCTAAAAATTTTCAAGATTTAAAAAAAGATAATTTGTTTAGTACTTTTTTGCAATTACCAATAAATTTTTTTGATTTAGAAAAAATAATTAAGCTTTCAATTTTGAAATTTAAATTTCATTTTCAAACTAAGGTTGAGATGGGACAATATTCATTAGACAAAAACAAAAGAACACTTTCTTTGGGAAGAAAAAATATTAAACTGACCGAGAAAGAGCAGGATATAATTGTTTATTTATTTGGAAAAAAAGAAGGCGCAACTAAAAAAGATATTATGAAAGATATTTGGTCCTATTCAGATTCGGTAGATACACATACTTATGAGACTCATTTATATAGATTGCGTCAAAAAATTCAGATTAAATTAAAAGATAAAAAATTTATTGAAATTAAAAACGGAAGATATTTTCTTAATCAATAAGATTATGGGTAAAAAAAATCCTATAGCAAAAACTTTACGAACGCCAAAATTTAGAAAAAAAATAGTTAAACCCAAAAAAGGAAAAGGAAGTTTTAAAAGAAAAAAAAATTAAGTTATAGTAGTTCAATTTTAATTTAGTCTAGCGCCTATTTTCTGAATAATTTTAGAAGCCATCTCGGTTCCTTTGATTAAACTTTCTTGGATTGACATATTATTTAAATGGCCATGTAAAAATCCTGCTGCAAATAAATCACCAGCACCAGTCAAATCAACAATGGAAAGCCCTTTTTGGCTATTACATTCAAATATCTCATTATTCAAAATTGCAATACTTCCCTTTTCTGATCTTGTGATAACTAATAATTTTTCAAGATTTTTTCCAAATTCTATAACTTCATCAAAAGAATTGGCATCGATTAAATGAAGAATTTCTTGTTCATTGGCAAAAGTAATATCTAGTTTGTTAGTAACCAAATCTAAGAAGCTATCTTTGTGTCGCTCCACACAAAACGGGTCTGATAAAGACATTGCAGTTTTATTTGCAATTTTAAATGCTTTTTCAAACGCTGATTTTGGCTCTCCTTCATCCCACAGGTATCCTTCTAAAAAAACCAATTCACTTTCTTTTACTGCACTTTCGTTAATATCATTTTCATTTATTTTTCCAGCAATACCAAGAAAAGTGCACATGGTTCTCTCTGAGTCTGGCGTAATTAATATCAAACAAGTACCTGTTGCGATATTTTCTTTTTTCTTTTTGTAATAGTATGTAACTTGTTCTTTTAATAAGCTTTGTTCATATTTACTGCCAAACTCATCATCATTAACTTTTCCAATGAAGGATACTTTGTTTCCCAATTGAGACAAACCTACAATACTATTTGCAACCGATCCCCCAGCAATTGTTTCTTCAATTGTTAAATTAGATAAAAGTTTTTTGAATTCGGTCTCATCAACCAACTTCATGGTGCTTTTAGTTAGATTGTTCTGTAATAGAAAATCATCATCAACTTTACAAATAACATCAACAATTGCATTTCCAATTCCAATTATTTTCATTTTAAACAAAGACCTTTTCCTTAAATTTACAATATTTTATTATTACACATTTTTTGCAGTTAGGAGTTCTCGCTTTACAAGTATACCGTCCATGAAGCAATAGTAGATGATGTGCGTCTTTTAAGTATTTTTTTGGAACTACTTTATATAAATTTTGTTCGACTTGGTCAGGATTTTTTCCAGGAGCAATACCTGTCCTGTTACTTACTCTAAAAATATGTGTATCTACAGCTATAGTTGGTTTGCCAAAACCTTCATTTAAAACAACATTAGCAGTTTTCCTACCTACGCCAGGTAGTGAAAAAAGTTTTGTAAAATCATTAGGTACTTTGCTTTTATATTTTTCTACTAAAATTTTGGAGAGAGAATAAATGCTTTTCGCCTTATTTCGAAACAAACCTATTCGGTTAATGAGTTTTTCAATTTTTTTTTGACCTAACTTAACAAAGTCTTCCGGTTTATTATATTTAGAATAAATATCTTTTGTAACATTATTTACATTTACATCTGTGCACTGAGCAGAAAGAACTACAGAAACGAGTAGAGTAAATTTATTTGTATATTTTAAATCACTTTTTGGATTTTTAATAATTTGTGAAAGTTTTCTAAAGATATTGATGCTTGAAGATGTCACTTATCTAATTTTTAACACGTCATGCATATTGTAAAGACCCGGTTTTTTATTGGCCAACCATTTTGCAGCATTAATTGCACCATCAGCAAATAAATCTCTTGATTTTGAAATATGCTTTAATTCAATAGTTTCCTTTGGAGTTTGAAAAATAACAGAGTGAGTGCCGGGAATTTTCCCTTTTCTCTTAATAAAAAAATTTATTTTTCCAGCTTTTCCTTTACCAATCTTATTTAAGAAAATATTTCCTTTAATCTGGTCTAAATTTCTACCCTTACCCTTAGCAACAGCATCACCTAGCATTAAAGCTGTACCCGAAGGATAGTCAATTTTCATTTTGTGATGCGCATCATGTATCTCCATTTCATACTCTTTCAATATTTTTTTAGATAAAATCCCAGATAGATATTGAAGTAGATTAATGCCCAAACTCATATTTCCAGATTGAAGGATGGCAATTTTTTTAGAAGCTCTTATGATTTCAGATTGTTGTTTTTTATTGAAACCCGTGGTTCCAATAATTATTTTTTTTTTTAGCTTTGTCGCTATTTTTAGGATTTCTGAAGTACAGTTTGGTCTTGTAAAATCAATGATAACATTGGTATTTTTAAGAGAATCTATTGAATTTTTTTTATAATGGATTTTATTTTTTTTTATTTCTTTTTGTTCAGTAACACTTTCTAATAATAAATTTTTATCTCTAAGTGTTTTTTTGATTAGTAATGAGCCCATTCTACCTAGGCCGCCACTAACTGTAATTTTAATTTTTTTCATTAATTTAAATTATCCCAAAAATTTTTTGCTTTTTTAAAAAAAGACTCATTTTCTGGATTATTTTTAGAGTCTTCTAATTCCTTAAATTTTTCAAGCAGTATTTTTTGTTCTTTATTTAAATTAACAGGAATCTCAACTTTTATTTGTAGATATAAATCTCCAAAACCTCCACCCCTTAATCCAGGCATTCCTTTATCTTTTAACCTAAGTTGTTTTCCAGTTTGTGTTCCAGGAGGAATTTTTACTTTAGATCGTGAGCCGTCTATGGTTGGAATTTCAATGGTTGTACCAAGAGCAGCATCTGCGATAGAAACGGGTAGTTCAAAGTATAAATTTTCTTCTGATCTTTTAAAAATTGGATGTTTTTTAAGTGAAATGTAGACATATAAATCCCCTTGAGTACCACCCCTAGGACCCGCCTCTCCTTTGCCGGCAAGGCGCATTTGAGTTCCATCATCAACTCCCTTAGGAATTTGAATGGACAGCGTCTTATTTATTTTATTAGTTCCTGCTCCTCTGCATATTTTGCAAGGATTTGAAATAGTTTTCCCCTCTCCCCCGCAGTCAGGACATGTTTGCTGTAAAGTAAAAAATCCTTGTTGTGCTCTAACTTGGCCATGTCCATCACAAGTATCACAAGTTTTAGGTTTGGACCCTGTAGCAGCCCCACTTCCATTGCAATCTGAGCATTTCTCAGAAGTTGGTACGCTAAAAGTTTGTTTCTTACCTTGATAAGCCTCTTCTAGTGTAACTTCGATATTGATTTTTAAATCCGAGCCCCTTTTTGATCTTGATGAAGATCTTCTTCTTCCGCCTCCAGTAAAATCACCAAAGAAATCATCGAAGATACTAGAGAATGACCCTGAGTCAAAACCTCCAAAATCTTCAAAACCTCCTCTACCGCCACCTCCATTTTCAAAAGCAGCGTGACCAAATTGATCATAATTTGATTTTTTTTGAGAGTCAGAGAGAACTTGATAAGCTTCAGAGGCTTCTTTAAATTTTGCTTCTGCAGTTTTGTCTCCCGGATTTCTGTCCGGGTGAAATTTCATTGCTTGTTTTCTGTAAGCAGATTTTATTTCTTCTTTAGAAGCATTTTTAGAAACTCCTAGTGTTTCGTAATAGTCAGCTTTAGCCATGCTTCTATCTAATGCTTAATTATAAATTAAGCACTATCTTTTTTGTCGTCTTTGACTTCTTCAAATTCAGCATCAACTACATCTTCTTTTTTTTCATCAGATGTGCTTTTGTTATTTTCAGCTCCACCTTCAGGTTTTGCTTGTTGTGCCTTATAAATTGCTTCTCCCATTTTCATAGAAGATTGCATTAAAGTTTGAGTTTTAGTTTTGATATCTTCAACATTGTCTGCTTTTATAGCATCTTTTAAAGACTGAAGATCAGTTTCAATAGTTTTTTTATCTTCAGCAGAAACTTTTTCTCCATGTTCTTTTAGACTTTGTTCGGTAGAAGCCACCAAACTATCAGCACTATTTTTGGCATCAATTTCTTCTCTTTTTTTCTTATCAGCCTCTTTGTTTGCTTCGGCATCTTTAATCATTTGTTCAATTTCAGCGTCGGTTAAACCTCCTGATGCTTGAATTTGAATTTTTTGTTCTTTGCCGGTTCCTTTATCCTTGGCGGATACGTTAACTATACCATTGGCATCAATATCAAAAGTTACTTCAATTTGAGGAACGCCTCTTGGTG
>VTPF01000030.1 GCA_008638025.1 Pelagibacteraceae bacterium
TTCCACCAAAAGAAATTTTCTTTTCTATAGAATTTTTTACATCAAAAACTTTCATCACATCTTTTTCAATATTTTTATCAATTTTTTGAACGACTTTAAAATCAAGCTGATCAAGTCTTTTTTTATTTTTTTCTGCAATATTAACTAATTCAGCAGATTTTTTATAAGCTTCTCTAAATGAAATTCCTTTTTTTACCAAATAGTCAGCAAAGTCAGTGGCAGTTGTGTATCCTGAAAGCGCCGCATTATATAGCCTATCTTTATTCGGCTTAATTCCTCTTATTAATTCTGCAGCTAATTGTAAATTTAATTTTAAATTGTCGTATGTATTAAACACAGCAGCTTTATCTTCTTGCATATCTTTAAAATAAGACAAAGGAAGACCTTTCATGGTAACTAATAGAGAATTTAAATTTCCATAAATACTTCCTGTTTTACCCCTAATTAATTCTGCGGAATCGGGATTTTTTTTCTGTGGCATCATGGAAGATCCTGTGAGTAGGCTATCTTCAATATTGATAAAGTTGACGATATCAGAATTCCAAAGAATAATTTCTTCTGCTAGTCTTGATAAATGCATAGCGCACAAACTAGATGTAAATAAAAATTCAATTGCATAATCTCTATCAGAGACGGAGTCTATTGAGTTATTAGTTGGATTTTTAAATCCAAGTAATTTTGTAGTTAGATGTCTATCAATATTATAAGAAGTTCCAGCAAGCGCTCCTGATCCTAATGGGTTTTCATCTAAATTATTTATTACATTTTGAAATTTTTGATAATCTCTTTTAAACATTTCAACATAAGCCAATAAATAGTGTGCAAATAAAACTGGTTGGGCATTTTTTAAGTGCGTGAATCCTGGCATTATTACATCAATATTTTTTTCTGCTAAATTGGTAAAATCTTTTATTAAAGTATGAATTAATTTTTTTATTTCTTTCGAAGATTTTTTAATCCATAATTTAAAATCAGTGGTTACTTGATCGTTTCTAGATCTGGCTGTGTGTAAGTATCCTGCATCAGAACCTATGATTGCAAAAAGTCTTTTTTCGATATTAAGATGAATATCTTCGTGTTTTATTTCAAATTTAAATGTATTTTTTAATATTTCTTGTTCTATTTTTTTCAAACCCAATATAATTTTCTTCGCTTTTTTAGCTTCAATAATTTTTTGTTTTGCAAGCATCGTACAATGCGCAATGGATCCTTGAATATCTTCTTGGAATAGTCTTTTGTCTATTTGTATAGAGGAATTGGCAGTTTGCAAAACTGATGATACAGACTTGCTCATTCTAGCACCCCAAACAGAATTTTTTTTTGTTTTTTTCATTTAAAAATATATAAGCTTTTCAAGATGAATTTTTTTTCAAATTATTTTAAAAAAATAACTATCTTAGTTTCTGTATTATTACTTATTACTAATTATTGCTTATCTCAACAAAATTTCCCGGTTCCTTATAAAAATATTATTTTACATGAGAAACCAAAAGATCTTCCCTTAATTACTCTGGAAGACAAAAGAATAGGTAAAGATATTGATATTATTTTTAATAAAAAATTAACAGTAGTTAATTTTTGGGCTACCTGGTGTGCTCCTTGCAAAGAGGAAATGCCCTCCCTCGATAAGATGGTATCTATCTTAGACAAAAATAATATAGAGGTAATTGCTATTAATGTTGAAGCAATAGATTATAAAAAATCCAAATCTTTTTTAGATGACTTGAAAATAAAAAATTTTGATAGTTTTTTTGATAAAGACTTAAGAGTGGTAAAAAAACTTAATCTAAGAGGAGTGCCGACTACTCTGTTAATTAATCAGGAAGGAAAAGAATTTGCAAGGGTAATGGGTTCTATAGACTTTTCAGATACAAAATTTATTAATTGGGTAAAAAATTTTTAGTTTATTTTCCGTAAATTAAAGCAAGAGCCATCAGTATAACTATTGCACAAAATTGAAGAAATACTCTTAGCTGCATTAGTTTATTGCTTTTCCTTTTCTCCTCAATATTGCCCCCTAAAAAAAAAGATTTTAATCCTCTAATAAGAACAACTAGTACAGCAAGGATTGCCAAGATTCCAAAAAAGCTTAAAGTATTTTGATCCATGTATTATAATTATCATAAATATCTTATATTAGTAGACAAGATTTAATGTCGCTTAAATATAAAAAATTAAACCCGATAACAGGCTCTGCAAAAAAAATTGTAATCTTATCCCATGGTTATGGAGCGGATTGTAATGACTTAATTTCTATAGGAGAGTATTGGCAAAGATTTTTGCCAGAAGTTTGTTTTGTCGCTCCTAATGCTCCTACAATTTGTCAAATTAATCCATCAGGATTTGAATGGTTTGACCTTATGCAGACTTCTCAAGATAAAATTTTGGAAGAAATGAATTTATCCCTGTCAAAACTTGATAGTTTTATAAATGAGCAACTAGCTGAACATCAGCTAGCCAAACAAGATTTGTTTCTTATGGGTTTTAGTCAAGGAACCATGATGTCTTTGCATTTAGCTTTATCTTATAAAGAAACAATCGGAGGAATTTTAGGTTATTCTGGAAAAATATATAATTTTGATGTTTTGAGGAACAATATAAACTCTAAGCCACCAATAATTTTATTTCATGGCACAGAGGATACAATTATACCTTTAGAAGAAATGTATGCAAGTTATGAGTTTTTAAAAGATAAGTTGCCCTACGTAGAATATAAAGTTTTTGATCATTGTGGTCATTCAATTTTACCTGAAGCTTTAAGTTTGGGTTTAGATTTTATTCAGTCCAAAATAAATAAATAAAAAGTTTTTACTTGAAGCAATCATTGAATATAGATATTTTGATTTTTAATGATTGTAAGTGGTATTAACGAACTTCCATTAGAAAAATGTCCAGCCTTAGTTTTGAATGCTGATTATCGTCCTTTAAGTTACTATCCGTTATCTCTTTGGTGCTGGCAAGATGCTGTTCGAGATGTTTTTTTAGACAGGGTTAATATTGTCTCTGAATACGATAGGGAAATTAGAAGTCCATCATTTACTATGAGGTTGCCTAGCGTTATTTCCCTTAAAACTTTTATTAAGCCTTCTGAATATCCAAATTTTACAAGATTTAACGTTTTTTTAAGGGATAAATTTACTTGCCAATATTGTGGCGATCATAAAAATTTAACTTTTGATCATTTGGTTCCAAAATCCAAGGGAGGCATGACCTCTTGGGAAAATGTTGTTACTGCTTGCACATGTTGTAATGTAAAAAAAGGAAACAGACTTTCAAAAGATTGTGCTATGTTTCCCAAGATAAAGCCATATAGACCAACAGAAGAACAATTGCATAGAAATGGAAGAAATTTTCCACCTAATTTTTTGCACCAAAGTTGGCTTGATTACTTGTATTGGGATGTTCGTTTAGAGCCTTAGTAAATCAAATTTTTTTTGAAATTTCTATCGCAGCTTTTGAGCCGATTTTAATAATTGCATCTAAAATTCCATAAGGACCGTCTTTATTGGCACCTTCCTCATAGGCAATATCACGATGATCTAACTCATCCTGTCTAAATTTTTTTACTTTTGATAGAAGCTCTTTTTCTTTTTTTTCGTTTTTGCTTAAGTAATCAATTTGATCTAAATAATGTTTGTCAATTACCTCCTCTACAGATGCGGTACATAACATTGCTGCTTTTTTACCAAGCATTGCAGTTCCAAAACCTAATGCAGTTCCTAAAAAATCCCATAATGGTAGCATTAAAGTAGGTCTTATTTTTCTATCAGCAAGTTGTTGTTCAAAATATTTTAAATGTTCTTTTTCATGCTCTTTCATTTCAGCAACTTTTTTTTCTAACTCTGGATCTGCTTTTAACAGTTGTAAAGCAAGCAATTGACCGTCATAAATTTTAATTGCTCCTCGCTCTCCCGCATGATCAACTCTAATGATTTCTTCTATTTTATTTTTCATTTTTTTAAAATTATCCAATAAAATAACACTAATACAATATTAACGCCAAAATTTATCGTCGCAAGTGAAAAGCCCAAAATAGTAAAAGGAATATCTTTGCAAGAGACTATTTTTTGTTTTTTTAGCTCTTCCAACAAATTTTGCATGTCATTTGCCTTTAAATTATTAGTACAAGTGCTCAGTTCTTTAAAAAAACCTTGCTCGATACCCATATGATAAAAACTCAATCCTAGATTTATTAAAGTTAATAAAATTAAAATTACGATTAACTTCTTAAAATTTATTATTTCAAAAAATGATAATAAAATTACAAAAATCGCTAAATAATAAGGAATTCTTTGATAAGTACACATAGAGCAAGGGGGAATCTTTAAAATATATTCTATAAAGTAAGCAATGCTCAAAATGCTTAAATTTAATATTATTAAGATATTTAATATTGTTTTGTTGGACAAAAACATTAACCAAAAAATTCTACAATCCAGTTATAGTGTTCGTAAATAAGGTAACCAAGAAAAAGTCCCAAACAAAACAAACCCAGTAAAACAGTAATAATTTTTTTTGCTTTCTCTTGCATGTACTTAATTAACTTTTCACCAAAATAATGGCAAACCCAGCACAAGAAAAAAAATCTAGTTCCTCTTATGAAAATTGTAATAAGTATAAAAATATGAAATGGAAAATGAATAAAACCAGAAGTTATAGTTAATAATTTAAATGGCACAGGTGAATATCCAGCGATGGTCATAATTAATATCCAGGCCCAAAATCCTTTTCCAACTTGCAAATATTCTTTAAATTCTTGAAAATTATTAAAATTATAAAATTCGAAAATTCTTATTCCTACTTCTTTATAAAAAAAATAACCAATTACATATCCAACAATTGCTCCTGTTAAAGTTGATAATAAGGCTACACTTGCAATTTTAAACCATTTTTCAATTCGTGCCAAAGCCATTGGGATAAGCATCACATCCGGAGGTATGGGGAAAAAAATACTTTCTATAAAACAAAGAAAAGACAAATAATAAATAGCATATTTATGACCCGCCCAAGCAACAACTCTGTTTAATAATTTCTTCAACATAATTTTTCAAAGATAGATATCATGTATTTAAACTTTCATTAACTTAAAAAAAATTAATAACCAGCTGTTCTGTTTAGTATTTTTTAAAAACTATGTTATTAATGAACAAAGTTAATAGGGCGAATGGCGGAACTGGCAGACGCAGCGGACTCAAAATCCGCCGGGAAACCTTAAGGGTTCGACTCCCTTTTCGCCCACCAAAAATAAATGAAAAAAATTTACTTAAAAATTTTAGATTTGTGTTCTAAAAATTACTCTGAAAAGGTTCTTTATTTTTTAACGGTTATTGAAAGTATTTTTTTTCCCATTCCAACAGATATTTTTATGATGCCCATACAATTGGTAAAAAGAAATCGAGCTATACAAATTGGTTTATGGGTAACTTTATGTTCAGTAATTGGAGGGGTAATCGGTTATTACATAGGTTATTATTTTTTTGATGTATTTGGTAATAAAATTATAAGTTTTTATGGATATCAAGACAAATTTATTAAACTTACAGAGTCAATTAGCAAAGAATTTGAATTTTGGATAATTTTTACTGCTGGATTAACCCCCATACCTTATAAACTATTTACTTTAAGTAGTGGCTTTGCCAAATTTGATATTATAATTTTTATCATAGCTAGTTTTGTTTCAAGGGGATTGAGATTTTTAACAATCAGTTTTTTAATTTGGAAATTCGGTGAAAAAATTAAGTTTTTTATAGATAAATATTTTAATACTTTATCTGTTTTGTTTTTAATTTTATTAATATTAGGTTTTTTATCAATAAAGTATTTTATTTAGATGTATGAATTTTGAAAACATTAATAGTTTGGTTGAACTTTATGATTTTACCAAGCAAAATAATTTAGAAAAAAATTTTTTATTTAAAATTAATAAGAGCAAAGAAATAGATTCATTAACCTGGGGACAGGTTGATCAAAAAGTAAAAAATGTAACAAATTTTTTGCAAGAAAAAGGAATTGTTAAAGGAGATAGGATTTTGTTAGTCTCTGAAAATAGACCGGAGTGGCTTATAAGTGATTTGGCAATTTTAAAATCAGGAGCCATTACAGTTCCTAATTATACGACCTATACCGCAAAAGATTTTGAATTTATCTTAAATGATTGCTCACCAAAGGGATTGATTGTATCCAATGAAAAATTATTAGATACGATTCAAAAAGCGTGCACAAAAATTAATTATCAATTAAAGTTTATTATTTTATTTGATAAAGAAAAAAGCACTTCCGGAATTATTCATTTTCTTGATATTCCAAATACTAATATTAATTATAATTGTACCATTAAAAGAACAGACCCAGCTTGTATAATTTATACCTCAGGAACACAAGGAACACCCAAAGGTGTATTGTTAAGTCACGGTGGTATTTTGGCTAATGTTGAAGGTGCTTACGAATTAATAAAAGAAATAAAAATTAGTAAATTCAGATTTTTGACCTGGCTACCTTTATCACATTCATATGAGCACACAGTGCAATTCGTGCAAATTTCATTATCCGCAGAAATTTTTTATTGTGCAAATTTGGAAAAATTAATTGAAACTATAAAAATTTCCAAACCACATGTAATGACTGCTGTACCAAGATTTTATAACAATCTTTATAATAAAATGAAGCCCAAGTTAAATGAATCTCGTATTTTCGCAAAAACAGTCGAATTGGGAAGTAAAAGTTTTTTAGGTCAAAATTTAAGTATTTTTGATCGAATGTTAAATAAAATTTTAAATTATTTAGTCAGAAAAAAAGTTGTAAAAAATTTTGGAGGAAATTTAAAAGCATTTATCTCTGGAGGTGGCCCGTTAGATAAAAATATTGGAATTTTTTTAAATTCTGTTGGTCTTAGAACATTGCAAGGTTATGGATTAACAGAGTTCTCTCCTGTTGTTTCATGCAATCCTATTAATAAAATTAAAATTGAAACCGTCGGAATTCCTTTTAAAAATATTAAAGTAAAAATTAATGATGATGGTGAAATTATTGTTCAGGGAGAAAGTTTAATGATGAAATACTGGAACAATGAAAAGGCAACTAATGAAGCAATAAAAAATGGTTGGCTTTATACAGGAGATATTGGTGAAATTGATGAAGATGGATATTTAAAAATTACTGATAGAAAAAAAGATATTATTGTTAACTCAGGAGGGGATAATATTTCCCCTGCAAAAATTGAAAATCTTTTGTGTATTAATCCAGAAATTGAACAAGCTTTTATTTATGGAGATAATAAAAATTATTTGGTTGCTCTAATAGTTTTAAATAAAGAATTTAATTTATCTCGAGCTGAAATTGAAAAAATAGTTGATAAAGTTAATAAAGGACTAACAGCAATTGAAAAAATAAAAAATTTTTCAGTTTTAAAAGAAGCATTTACCATCGACAACAACATGCTAACACCAACAATGAAAATAAAGCGACATGTAATCAAAAATCATTTTTTAGAAATATTAAATGCTTTTTACAGTTCAAAAAATTAAAAAACATCATTTTACTATTGCAAATCAACATTAATTTAATTTTTTTGTGATTAAACTTTTAATTGAATAAAAAATAAAATTTTAAAATTATTTTTAAAAATATCATCACACATTTAGCAATTGACATTGATTGTTAATTATTTTTATATGAATTAATAACGAATCACTTAAAAATTTTTTTAAGTGAAA
>VTPF01000031.1 GCA_008638025.1 Pelagibacteraceae bacterium
GATATTAGTTAAACTTTCCCCCCCAACAGTTGTGGGGATAGTTGGTTGACTATTAGATCGTTGTTGTAAAATTTCTTTATCTCTAATTTTAAGATTATCATTGTCCTTATCAATTGATTGACAGAATTTTAAATTAGATTGTGTATATTCATGACCACAATATATCTGGGTGTCATGCGGTAAGTTTTTTATTTTATTTATAGATTTCAACATATCTTCATAAGTTCCCTCAAATATTCTTCCACAACCCAAAGAAAAGACTACATCGCCTACAAAAACAATCTTTTCTTTTTTTATATAATAAAAAATATGACCACTTGTATGTCCTGGCGCATACTCAATTTTAATTTCTAAATTAAGACAATTCCACAATTGCTTGTCTGTAAAAAAAATATCTATTCCAGGTATTCTGTTTTTATCGGGACCATAGCCAGCTATTTTGCAATTATATTTTTTTTTTAATTGCAAGTTTCCACCAACATGATCAGAGTGATGATGGGTATTTAATATATATTTTAATTTTAAATTATTTTTTGTTAAAAATAAATCAATTGATTCAAATTCAGCTGGATCAATTACGCAAACTTCCTTGTTATCTGGATTAATAAGACAATAAGAATAATTATCAGTTAAGCAAGGAATTGCATTTACAATCATTAGATTTTTTATGTATTATAAAATTTATAATGTATCAAGATTATAATGAATATGAAAAATTTTATCAAACTGAACTAGGTAAAAATGTTCAATATTTTATTTCATCGCAATTAAAAAAATATATTTATTTATATGATGGAGACACAATAGGTTGTTTTGGCTTTTCACATAATTATTTAAATCATGTCAAAGTTAATAAAATTAAAATATTTAATTGTTTTTCAAAAAAAGTTGGTGCAAAAAAAAGTTTAGAAAATAATCAATCCATTAATATTTTATTAGAAGAGGAAAAATTACCAATTGAAGATCTTTTTTTAAATCATGTTTTGAGTATTCATTATCTAGAGAATTCTAGTAATTTAAAAAAAACTTTAAGGGAATTCTGGAGAGTATTAGCCCCAGAGGGTAAAGCTTACATAATTTTACCTAATAAAAAGTCTTCCTGGAGTCATTCGTCTAAAAGTCCTTTTTCTTCAGGATTCGGATTTTCGAAACAGCAAATTTATAAAATTTTAGAAGATAATTTTTTTGAAACACAGTTTGTTGAGAGATTAATTTATTTTCCACCATGGAATTATAAATTTATTTTAAAAAATAAATTTTTTTTTGAAAAAATTGGTTCTTATTTTTGGCGCTTTTTTAATGGTGTTTATTTGTGCGTTATCAAAAAAAGAATATATGCAAGTACCGCAAAGCGATCCTTGTCTTTTTCTGACAAAGTAAGAATAATTAAGAAAGTTGATTAATTTATTTTGTTATTAAAAATATTCCTATTTCAGATAGAAGATTTTTAATTTCCAGATTTCCTTTTTGAATATTGCTAATTTTCCCACCTGACACAGAAATAGATTTGATTATTTTAATATTATCAAGTTTGCACAAATTATAAAAATCTTTGATAGTGCACATATGTAGATTTGGGGTATTATACCATGTGTTAGGTAGTGTTTTAGTAACGGGCATGGTTCCTTGAAATAAAAGGTTTATGCGTACTTTCCAGTAGCCAAAATTAGGAATGGTTACAATAGCATTTTTAGCAATTCGTAATAGTTCATTGAGCACCACTCTCGGATCGTAAAATTGTTGTAATGATTGATTTAAAATAGCAAAATCAAATGAACTATCAGGATAATTAATTAAATCTTTTTCTGCATCTCCTTCAATTACCGCCAAACCTTTAGCCACACTTTCTTGCACTCTTTTTTGATCGATTTCAATTCCACGACCATCTACGCGCTTATTTTTTTTTAAATGTAAAAGCAAACTGCCATCCCCACATCCAACATCTAAGACGCGTGAATTAATATCAATTAAGCCAGCTAATACATCATCTTCAAGCTTCATTTTTAAATTCCTCATAAGTTGAGTCTATAAATCCCTTTAAAGTATTAAAGAAAGCAGGCTCGTTTACTAAAAAAGAGTCATGTCCGTTATTAGTAATAATCTCAACAAAACTAACTTCTGCCCCAATAGCGTTTAATGCTATAACAATTTTTTTACTTTCCGCGGTAGGATATAACCAATCTGTTGAAAAAGAGATAATGCAATATTTAATTTTAGAATCCCTAAATGCTTTTGACAAATTTCCATCATTTTTTTTGTATAAATCAAAATAATCCATAGCTCTTGTAATATACAAGTAAGAATTAGCATCAAACCTATCAACAAATGAATATCCTTGGTATTTTAAATAACTCTCTACTTCAAAATCAGCATCAAAGGAAAACTTTACATCGGTTTGTTCTTGAAGTTTTCTACCAAATTTATTTTGCAGCCCTTGTTCAGATAAATAACTGATGTGACCTGCCATTCTAGCTATTGCCAGTCCTTTTCTCGGAATTTTTCCTGATATCAGATAGTTTCCATTATCCCATTCGCTATCTGCCATAATAGCCTGTCGAGCCAATTCATTAAAAGCAATATTTTGCGCTGAATGGCTTGCCGCACATGCAATTGGTATAGCAGCAAATGTACGATCAGGAAAAAGCGTACAAAATTGCAAAGCTTGCATTCCACCCATAGAGCCACCCAATACAGCTAAAGTTTTTTTTATTCCCAAAAAATCAAGAAGATGTATTTGTGCTGAAACCATATCTTTAATAGTAACGACTGGAAAGTTTAGGCCATAAGGTTTACCTGTGGACGGATCAATTTCTTTTGGACCTGTACTACCCATACAGCCACCCAAAACATTTGCACATATTACAAAATATTTATTTGTATCAATCGATTTATTTTTTCCTACAGCCATATTCCACCAACCTTCTTTATTTGTCACTGTGTTGGTCTCAGTCACAAACTGATCTCCAGAAAGTGCATGAAAAACTAAAATGGCATTATTTTTACTTTCGTTTAGCTTGCCGTATGTTTCGTAAGCTATATCAAAACCATTCAAAGTTGACCCACAATCAAGCTTTAAAGGTTTTTCAATTCTGATTTTTTTAATGTTTTTAAAATTTAAATTCATTTATTTAAAAGCTCTTTATTGAAAAGCGCTTTCCTTTTTAGCAGTTTACGCCCGCAATTTGGTTAAATCAGCGTAGGAAGTTGTACTAAATGACAAATTTAATGTCAAATAATAGAGATTTTTTGATAAACAATCACAGGTATTGTAGTAATAAAAAGAACTAAATACTTTGAGATGAAATTTCCTGTAGCAAAAAAAATAAATATACAAAAGTACGAAGGGGGTCTTTCAAAAATTTTTGGGATCAAAAATCCCATTAAATTATCATCCAATGAGTCAGCATTGGGAAGCTCACCTTTGGCTGTAAAATCTTTCGATAGAGCTAAAAAAAAAATTTTTAAATATCCAGACTCAAATAGTGTTTTATTAAAAAAAGAAATATCAAAAAAATTTAAAATAAATTCTGATCAATTAATTATAGGGTCTGGATCGGATGAAATAATAAGTTTTGCATGCCAAGCCTTTTTAAAACAAGGCGATGAAGTGGTTGTTCCCGAATTTAGTTTTTTGATGTACAGAATTTATGCAAAAATTAATGGAGCAAAAGTTGTTTATGCTAAAGAGGATAATTTTAAAATAAATATTAATAATATTTTAAAATGTATCTCTAAAAAAACAAAAATTGTTTTTATAGCAAATCCTAATAATCCAACAGGAACCTATTTGACAACCGAAGAGTTAAAAATTTTGCATAAAAAATTACCCTCAAGAGTTTTATTATTAATCGATGATGCTTATTGGGAATATGTTAAAGCCAACGATTATGAGCCTGGATTACAAATTTTTAAAAATGCAAAAAATGTTTTGGTAACAAGAACTTTTTCAAAAATTTATGGACTAGCAAGTCTTCGTCTGGGGTGGGGGTATGCTTCAAAATCAATTATAAGTTCTCTATTGAATTATAAACCACCATTTAATATAACCGCGCCAGCTGAATTTGCAGGAATTGCTGCTTTAAAAGATGCTAAGTGGATTAGTAAAAATATTAAACACAACTCCTACTGGAGTAATAAAATTTTTAAAAAACTAAATGAAAAAAAAATAAAGTGTAATATGCCAACAACAAATTTTTTTTTAATGAGGTTTGATAAAAAAAACCAAGCCGATGATATTTTTAATAATTTTGCAAAAAGTGGAGTTATTTTAAGAAAAATGAAAAGTTATAATATTAAAAATAGTTTAAGGGTAACAGTTGGTAACCCCCGTGAATGTAAATTATTTATTAAACTTTTAGAAAAATTTTTTTAATGTTTAAAAAAGTTTCTATAGTTGGATTTGGTTTAATAGGTTCTTCAATTGCTAGAGAAATAAAAAAACACAAACTAGCAAAAATGATAAGCGCTTGTGATATTTCAAATAAAGCCCTTAAAGAGATTAGGTCTTTAAAGTTAGCAAGTGAAGTTACTCATAATTTAGAGATTAGTGCAAAAAATGCAGATATAATTTTTATTTGTTCCCCTTTAGGCACCTATAAAGAAATTTTTTCTAAACTTAGACTTATAATAAACAAAAACACAATTATTACTGATGTCGGATCTTCAAAGTCTGAAGTTGTTAAATTAGCCGAGACAATTCTTAATAAAAAATTTTGTTATGTGCCAGGACACCCCATAGCGGGAACTGAGGAAAGTGGTCCAAAAGCTGGTTTATTAAATCTTTTTAAAAATAGATGGTTTATTATTACACCAAGTATTCTCACTAGTTCAGTAGCCAAAAACAAAGTTACTAATTTTTGGAAAAAATTAGGTAGCAAGATAACCGTCATGAGTCCTCAAAGTCATGATAATATCATGGCTATTACTAGTCATATTCCTCACTTAATTGCATATAATATAGTTGGAACAGCAGCAAAACTTGAAGACAAAATTAAATCTGAAGTTATTAAATTTAGTGCTAGCGGATTTAGAGATTTTACCAGAATTGCATCTTCCGATCCAACAATGTGGAGAGACATTGTCATGAGTAATAAAAAACAAATTTTGTTTATGCTTAAAAGATTTAATAAAGATTTATCTCATTTAGAAAAATCTATTAAAAAAGAAAATAAGAAAGAGCTTTTTAATATCTTCAAAAAAACCAGAAATATTAGAAAAAAAATTATTCAGGCAGGACAAGATATCAAGGCACCCAATTTTGGTAGAAAAAATTAATTATAAATTGCCTTTTCTAATTGCGTAGTAAATAATGGGCCATCGATACCTGGCTCAATTATGTCCTTTACTTCAAAAATAATTTTTCCAGGATATTTAAAAAACGAATTTTTTGGCCAAACAGTACCAGTATTTAATTTTATGGGAACGCATGCAATGTTAAGTCCTTGATATATACGGCTTGCACCTTTTTTAAGTGGTGGTTGTTCGTTATATTTGACCCTAGTTCCTTGTGGAAAAATTATTAATGTTCGATTGCTTTCTTGTATTTTTGTAAAAATCTGACCAAAAGAATCTACATTCTCTTTAAGAGATTTTCCTCTATTTATTGAGATATATTGTAATTTTTTTAAATATAATCCATAGAGTGGTATCGATAATAATTCTTTCTTGATTACAAAAACGCAGTCGGGGATAAGGTAGTTATATACAAAAGTCTCAAACATAGATTGATGAGCAGAAGCTATAAAAAATTTTTTATTCTTAGGAATTTTTTCAAGACCAATAAACTCAACTTTAGTTTGAAGAATAAATTTCGTTAGTAAAATTAAATAATAACCAAGAAAGTATGATAATCTGCTTAAAAATTGTTTTCTAGGAAGAATGAGCATTGGAAGCGCTATGATACAAGCCAATGCAATTCCAAAAAAAGTAAAAAAATTAAAAATTAAAGAGCGAATAAAAATCACAATATTTTATTTGATAAGATCTTTTAGCTTTTGTCTAGGTCTTATAATTTTAAAGGAATTTTTATTAATAGCTATTTCGGCAATTAAAGGCCTAATATTGTAATTAGAAGATAAAGATCTTCCATATGCCCCAACATTGGTGAAACAAACCAAGTCACCTTCCTTTAGTTTGTAATAATTTAAATATGTCATAAATTTATCGGTGCTTTCACAAATGGGACCTACAAATTCTACTTTTTTATTAAATTTACCTTTATTTTTTTGGATTGGTAAAATTTCATGTTTAGAGTCGTAAAGAGCAGGTCTCATTAAGTCATTCATTCCAGCATCTAAAATGATAAAGTTTCTATCTTGAATTTTTTTAATATAGATAACTTTTGCTACTAGTATAGCAGTATTGGCAGAAAGATATCTTCCTGGTTCAAAAATTATTTTCAGTTTATATCTCTGATTAAATTGATCAACTATTTTAGCATATTCTTTTAAATTAAATTTAGTATCTTTAGGCAAGTAAGAGATTCCCATTCCTCCTCCTAAATCTAAATATTTTATAAAAATTTTATTATTATTTAATTTTTGGATAAATTTATCTACAACTTTAAGAGTTTTTTGAAATGGAGATAATTGTTTAATTTGACTTCCAATGTGAACACTAATGCCTTCGATCGAAATATTTTTATTTTTGATATTATTTATAAAAATTTTATAAGATTCCTCTAAACTAATTCCAAACTTATCGCTTTTTTTTCCAGTAGAAATTTTACTGATTGTATTGGCATTAATATTTGGATTTAATCTTAAACTTATGGCTACCCTACATTTTTTATTTTTGGCAATTTTTGAAATTTGATTTACCTCACTCTCAGATTCTGCATTAATAAGTAATATTTTTTTTGAAATAGCAAAATCAAGCTCCTCTTTTGTCTTACCAATTCCTGAAAAAACAATTTTATTAGGTTGAATGCCAGCTTTTAAGGCCAGTTGTAATTCACCTATTGATACCACGTCTGCACCACTATTTAATTTTTGTAAATTTTTTAAGATAGTTAGGTTAGGATTAGATTTTACTGCAAAACAAATTAAAGGACTAGTTTTGCGAAATGTATTTTGGAAATAATAAAAATTTTTTTCTAATTGTTTGAGGGAGTATAAATAAAAAGGAGTAGGATTTTTTTTTGCTATTTTGTCAATAGACGCATTTTCTAGATAGAGATTTTTGCCTCTGTATTTAAAAATAGTCATTTAATTACAAAAGCTTGGTATTGTTAATTGCTTATCTTTGTTGGATTTGCTTATCTCACAACCTGGAGGACCTTTTTTTCCACAAGCAGCGATTAGCAAGGTAAATATAATAATTATAAATAATTTTTTCACTTAAATTCTTTCTTAATTTTTTTTATCATATTTTTAACATTTTTTTTACCAGTTCCACCAAAAGAAATTTTCTTTTCTATAGAATTTTTTACATCAAAAACTTTCAT
>VTPF01000032.1 GCA_008638025.1 Pelagibacteraceae bacterium
GTAATGAAAAAAAATTATTTAAAATCCATAATCTGCTTGTTAAGCGAAAAATAAATGTAATATCCGAAGAGAACGCTTTTATTCATGTATCCGGTCATCCAGGTAGAGATGAAATGAAAGATATGTATAGTTGGATCAAACCTCAGGTATCAATACCCGTTCATGGAGAACATAGGCATTTAAAAGAACATTTTGATTTTGCAAAGTCCTTAGGAGTTCCAAATCCAGCTTTAATTGAGAACGGAGACATAATTAGAATATATCCAGGAGAACCAAAAATTATTGATAAAGTTCATAGTGGCAAACTTTTAGTAGATGGTAATAGATTAATTGATGAGAATTCTAATTTTTTAAATGATAGAAAAAACCTATCTTACAATGGGTTAATGGACATAACTTTATTAATTTCAAAAAAAGGACAATTAGATAGAAACCCCATAATTAATTTAAGGGGTTTGCCATTAAACGATGAGGAAATAGATGAGGTTTTGTATGATATTGAAGACTCAATTGTCAATAGTTCAAGCAGTTATTCATTAAATAATAGAAAAAATGAAAAAAACTTTATTGATAGTTTGAAATCAAATTTAAAAAAAATTATTTATAACAAAACCAAAAAAAGACCTTATACAAATATAGTTTTAATAAGAATTTAATACATTATGTCATTAGTTGGTGGAATAGTAATTCTAGTAATTATTTGGATGGTAATTTTTTTTACTGTTCTTCCATTTAACATAAAGTCGCAAATTGAAAACAAAGAAATTTCAAAAGGTACTGATCCTGGAGCTCCCTCAAATCCATATTTATTGAAAAAATTATTAATAACCAGCGTTATTTCTTTAATTATATTTGCTCTAATTAATCTTTTAACATATTTTGAACTAATTAATTTTAGACAATACTTTTTAAAATAATGAAACTATCAGAATTATTTTTGCCAATTTTAAAAGATATACCATCAGATGCTAAAATTAAATCTCATCAAATGATGCTAAGATCTGGAATGGTTAGGCAGTCTGCTGCAGGAATTTATTCATGGTTGCCACTAGGTTTTAAAGTTTTAAAAAAAATTGAATTAATTGTTAGAGAAGAACAAGATAGAGCTGGTGCGCAAGAAATGCTTATGCCAACCATTCAATCAGCAGACCTTTGGAAAGAAAGTGGTCGTTACGATGGATACGGATTAGAAATGTTAAGAATAAAAGATAGGCAAGATAGGGAGTTGCTTTATGGCCCAACAAATGAAGAATTGATTACCCAAATATTTAGAGATAATGTTAAATCATACAAATCTTTACCCTTAATACTTTACCACATTCAATGGAAATTTAGAGATGAGATTAGACCTAGATTTGGAGTTATGAGAGGTAGAGAGTTTTTAATGAAAGATAGTTATTCTTTTGACGAGACTAAAGAAGGTGCAATTTTATCTTATAATAAAATGTTTTATGCTTATCTAAAAACTTTTGAAAGATTGGGACTAAAAGCTATTCCATTAGTAGCAGATACTGGACCTATAGGAGGAGATCTATCTCACGAGTTTGTAGTTTTGGCAGAAACCGGAGAAAGTCAAATATATACAAGTAAAAAAATTTTGGACTTAAAAATTGAAAATTTTGATAATTCTGAACAAAGTTTAAATAAAATGGTCAAAGCATATACAGAAACTTATTCTGCGACAGATGAAAAATTTGATCAAAAAGAATTTGATGATTTAGTTAAGAAAGATGACCAGCTAATTACAAGAGGAATCGAAGTTGGACATATTTTTTATTTTGGAGATAAGTATTCAAAACCGATGAAAGCAGTAGTTAATTCTTCATTAGGTAAGAATATTACAGTTGAAATGGGATCTTACGGAATAGGAGTTTCTAGATTAGTAGGTGCAATAATAGAGGTAAATTATAATAATAATATTATGAAATGGCCTAAAACAGTTACACCGTTTCATGTTGCGATTATTAATTTAGGTAAAAAAAATGATGAAACTTGTAAAAATAAAGCACAAAAAATTTATGAATTATTAAAAAACAATTCTTTTGATGTTTTGTTGGATGACACAGAAGAAAGTCCTGCAAGCAAGTTTAAAAACTTTGATCTAATTGGAATTCCATATCAAATTATCATTGGCTCAAAACAAGAAATTGAACAATACGAATTTAAAGAAGTGGGGTGTGAAAAAGAAATTTTATCCGCACAGGAAATTTTAAAAAAATTAAAAATTATTTATTTCAATTGATAAATTCCTCTGAACTTTTAGTTATTAAGCGATATTTAAAACCCAAAAGAAAAGAGGGTATTTTAAAAATTATTTCACTTTTTTCTTTTTTAGGAATTGGCTTAGGTGTTGCAACATTAATAATTGTCATGTCGGTTATGAATGGGTTTAGGACGGATTTAATTGGAAAATTATTACTATTTCAGCCCCATGTGCTTGTTTATCAATTTGATGACTATGAAAATAGTAAGCAAAATATTGAAAAATATCTTAAAATTAATAAAATTCAGTTATCAAAAATAAATTTATCTTACCAAATTCAAGCTCTAATTCTTAGTAAAGAAATTAACAAAGGTTCAGTTGTTAGAGCTTTAGAAAAAAAAGATTTTTTAAATGATCAATTAATTAATAAAAATATAATAGATGGAAATATTAATAATTTTGGAAAAAATTATGTCTCTATTGGATCAAATTTAAGCGAAAGTTTGGGAGCATGGGTTGGAGATAAAATTACCGTTCTTTCCACGGTAAAGGAAAGCACTCCCTTTGGAAATGTCCCTAAACAATTTACTTTTGTAATAGGGTCCATTTTTAAAACAGGTATTTACGAGTTTGATAACAATTATATTTTAATTGATATCGCTACTTCTGCAGAATTTTTATCTAAACAAAACGAAAATAGAAATATTGAAATTAGACTTAATAATGCTGATCAGGCAAACTTAGTTAAAAATCTGATAATGCAAAATAACTATAAAGCCTTTTCTTGGATTGATAATAACAAGACTTTTTATGATGCTTTACTTGTAGAAAGAAACGTTATGTTTATAATTTTAACTTTAATAATTATTGTAGCGGCATTTAACATAATTTCTGGACTTACTATTCTTGTTAAAAATAAAACAAAAGAAATTGCTATTTTAAAAACTATTGGTTTTTCTAGCTTTTCTATCAATAAAATATTTTTTATAACCGGATCTTCAATCGGTGCAGCAGGTACGTTGTTTGGTGTAATTTTGGGTGTTTTATTTTCATACAATATAGAAACAATTAGAATTTTTTTAAGTACCGTTCTAAAGATTGAAATATTCCCCGCTGAAATTTATTTTTTAAGCAAAATGCCAAGCGAAATTCATATTCCAACAATTTTATTAATTTCCTCCATTTCTCTAATAATTACTTTTTTCTCTTCAATTATTCCATCAATTAAAGCATCTCGTATAAATCCAATTCAATCTTTAAAATATGATTAATAATTTTTTAAAAATATCAAATTTATCAAAATCATATGATGATAATTCTGAAAAAATTCAGGTTTTAAAAAATCTGAATTTGTCATTATCGGATAATAAATTAATAGCGTTACTTGGCCCTTCTGGATCTGGAAAAAGTACCTTACTTCATTTGCTGGCATTATTGGACAAGCCAGACAATGGAAGTATTTTTTTTGATAAAATTGATTTAGTCAAAATTAGTGATGAAGAAAAAACTATTTATCGTAGAAATGCTATTTCAATTGTATATCAAAATAATAATTTAATTTCAGATCTTACAGCTTTAGAAAATGTTTTAATTGCAAATTTATGCAAAACTCAAAATAAAGGTGAAGCGCATAAATTGGCTGAACAAATTTTAAAAAGTTTTGGTTTAGAGAGTCGAATGAATCATTATCCCTACCAATTATCCGGTGGTGAGCAACAAAGAGTTGCAATTGCTAGAGCGATTATTAATAATCCAAAAATTATAATAGCAGATGAGCCTACTGGTAATTTGGATAAAAAAAACTCAGATTTGATTTTAAATTATTTAATAAAATTAAAACAACCAGGTAGATTAATTTTAATTGCAACTCACAATAGAGAACTTGCAAATAAAATGGATTTAAGATTAACTTTGTCGAACGGCAATGTTAATATTAAATCTTAATGAATCATAAGAACTTTCAGTTTAATCATTTTAAAATTCACACTCAATATTCCATTTGCGAAGGAGCATTAAAAATTTCTGATTTAGCTGAATTTTGCAAAAGTAATAATATTAATTCTGTTGGAATTTCTGACAGTTTTAATATGTGCGGTGTATTAGAATTTTCCCAAGATATTTCAAAAGTGGGAACTCAGCCCTTGATTGGAACTCAAATTAATTTTTCCTTTTTAAATAATAATGTAAAAAAAATTGGCAAAATTTCATTAATAGCAAAAAATCACACAGGTTATAAAAACTTGTTGAAATTATCTTCCCAATCTTATTTATCAATTGAAAAAAATGAAGATCCACATTGCTCAATTGATAGTTTAATTCAGTATTCTGATGGAATTTTAGTATTAATTGGAGGCTCTTATTCTTTAATATCATCTTTATTACTAGATAATAATATTAACGAATGTGAATTTTTAATTAAAAAAATTCAAAAAATATTTAATGAAAATATTTATATTGAAATACAGAGACATTCTGAGAAACACGAACCAGAGCTTGAAAATAGACTTTTGGAATTTTCATCAAAATTATCTATTCCCATCATTGCAACACATGAAGTTTTTTATATGAACAAAGACATGCATGAGGCTCATGATGCTTACGTATGTGTTGGGCAGAAAACTTACGTAAACGATCTTAAAAGATTGCAATATTCAAATCAGCATTATTTTAAAACAACAGAAGAAATGAAAGAATTATTTAAAGACCTTCCCGAAGCGCTTGAAAATAATTTTTTATTACCAGCAAGATGTAGTTTTAGACCTTTACCAAGCAAACCAATGCTACCAAATTTTAATTCTGATTCTGAAAATGTAAATCAAGAATTAAAGAATCAAGCTGAAAAAGGTTTAAAAATTAAATTAGAAAATTTTGTTTTAAATAATATTAAAGATGAAAAAGATAAAAATCCTGTAGCGCAAAAGTATAAGGAAAGATTAGCCTACGAAGTGGAGATGATTTCAAAAATGAAATTTTCTGGATATTTTTTAATAGTCTCTGATTATATTAAATGGGCAAAGAGTAACAACATACCAGTTGGTCCAGGTAGAGGTTCTGGAGCAGGATCTTTAGTTGCATGGTGTCTTTCTATAACTGATTTAGATCCTATAAAATTTGGATTGATATTTGAAAGATTTTTAAACCCAGATAGAATTTCAATGCCAGATTTTGATATAGATTTTTGTCAAGAGGATAGAGACAAGGTCATTAATTATGTAAAAGATAAATATAAAAATAAAGTTGCCCAAATTATTACATTTGGCAAATTACAGGCAAGAATGGCTCTTCGTGATATCGGAAGAGTTATTGGTTTGCCCTACGGTAGAGTGGATCAGCTTTCTAAAATGATACCATTTGACCCTTCACGACCATTGTCACTTGCAGAGTCAGTAGCAATAGAACCAAGAATACAAGAAGCTCAAAAAGAAGATCCCGCAATAGATAAATTAATTAATTTAGCTTTAAAACTAGAGGGTTTGTATCGAAATATTGCAACACATGCCGCTGGTATAGTTATTGGTGATAAAGACTTAACTGAAATAGTTCCTCTATACAAGGACCATGAGTCGAGCATACCTATTCCTGTTACTCAATTTGATATGAAATGGGCTGAAGAAGCAGGATTAGTAAAGTTTGATTTTTTAGGACTTAAGACTCTTACAGTTATTAAAAAAACTATTGAATTAATAATCAAAGAAGGGGTTTCTTTTGATTTAGAAAAAATTCCTTTGGATGATGATAAAACTTTTCAATTGCTAAGCTCAGGAGAAACGATGGGTATTTTTCAATTGGAAAGCTCTGGAATGAGAGAGGTTCTTAAGCAAATGAAGCCCAATATGTTTGAAGATATTATTGCTCTAGTTGCGCTGTACCGACCTGGTCCTATGCAAAATATTTCAACCTATAATAATAGAAAGCATGGTTTGGAAGAACCAGATTATTTGCATCCAAAAATTGAAAATATTTTAAAAGAAACTTATGGAGTTATAATTTATCAAGAACAGGTGATGCAGATAGCGCAGTCTTTATCTGGTTTTTCTGCTGGTAAAGCAGATATTTTAAGGAAAGCAATGGGTAAGAAAAAATCTGCAGAAATGGAAAGACAAAAAAAAGATTTTATTGAAGGAGCGATCAAAAATAACATTTCAAGAGAACAGGCTATTTATATTTTTCAATTGGTAGAAAAATTTGCGCAATATGGTTTCAATAAAAGTCATGCAGCTGCTTATGCCTTAATAGCCTATCAAACTGCTTATTTAAAAACTCACTACCCTTTGAGTTTTTTTTCAGCCTCGATGAGCATGGAAATGTCAAACACGGATAAATTAAATCAATTTTATGAAGAATTAAAAAGACTTTCAATTAATATTTGCAACCCTTGTATTAACAATTGTTTTGCAGATTTTGTGCCAAAAAATAAAACTATTTATTACGCTTTATCTGGAATTAAAGCAGTTGGGTATGAGGCTATATCAAATGTTATTAAAGAAAGAGAAAAAAATGGAAAATTTAAATCAATTGAAGATTTTGTCCAAAGAGTAAATAGCAAGGATATAAATAAGCTTCAACTTGAAGGATTGATTAAAGCTGGCGCTTTTGATTGCTTGGATAAAAATAGAAGTAAATTATTTAATAATGTTCCCGAAATTATAAAACATTCAAAAAATTATGATGAAACTTCTTATGTTAATCAAATAAATCTTTTTGAAAGTAAAACTAATGAAAATTTTAAGCTTTTCTTTAATGATTTTCCTGAGTGGGATGAGCCCGAAAAGATAAAGCGCGAATTTGAATCTATTGGTTTTTTTGTAAGTGACCATCCTTTAAAAAATTATAAGCAAATTTTAAAAGATTATAATGTAATAAATTATCAAACTTTTGTGGAAAATCCAAATATTTCAGAATGTATGCTTGCTGGCACTGTTATGGCTATTCAAGAAAAAAAAACTGCAAAGGGTATGCCTTATGCAATTGTAAAATTCAGTGACTTAAGTCGAATGTTTGAATTTTTTATATTTTCTGAAAATTTAGTTCTCAACCGAGAAAAACTATCTGCAGGAAGATCTTTTTTAATTAGTGCAAAAAGAGAACTGATGAAGAATGGAATGGAAAGAATTAATGCTTTTAAGATTTTTTTTATTGATGATATTAAGGAAAAAAAAATTGAAAATATAAAAATAATATTAAAAAATACTAATGAATTAAAGGATTTG